>DATLLB010001068.1:0-6894 GCA_035538075.1 Enhygromyxa sp. | reverse complement strand
GCGCGAGCGGCTCGGGCCCGACCTCGGGCCGGATCTCGATCGCATCGCCGAGCTCACCAACAGCGCGGGCGCGCTGGTGGTCTCGTCGCTTTCGGTGCCGGGCATGGAGCGCAACGTCACCGGCCTGCGTGCGCGCGGCATCCCGCAGATCGTGCTCGCGCCACGATCGATCGCCGACGTGCTGGCCGAGCTCGAGCGGCTCGGACGGGCGCTCGGTGCCGAAGCACGCGCGGCGACAGTGATCGCCGAAATGCGCGAGCAGATCGCCGATCTCCAGCGCGCCGCCGCAGGCCGCAGCCCAGTGCGGGTGTACCTCGAGTGGTGGCCCCGCCCGATGTACAGCCCTGGCGCCGACTGTTACAGCAACGAGCTCATCGCGCTCGCGGGCGGCGTCAACGTATTCGCCGACCGTCCGGGCTCGAGCGTGGAGATCAGCGCTGAGGATCTGCTCGCCGCCGATCCGGAGGTCTGCTTCATCTCGTGGTGCGGCGTCGCAGCCGACAAGCTCGACGTGCGTCGGCTGATCGAGCGGCCGGGTCTCGAGACGCTGACCGCCGTGCAGGCGCAACGCGTCTTTCCGCTCGACGAGCGCTTCGCGGGCCGACCGGGTCCGCGCATGCTGGAGGCGGCCCGAGTGATGTCGGAAACCATCGCGAGGCTCGTCGACGAGGGCGCCGCGTCGGGCTAAGCTCAGCCCGAAATGACCGACGACGAGCTCGACGAGCGCTGGGCCGAGGTGCACGAGGCCGTCGATCTCGGCGAATTCGGCCGAGCCGAGGCGCTGATCGACGCGCTCGCGGACGAGCTCGGCGAAGACGATCCCGAGGTGCTGTACGAGCGCGCGGTGCTGGCCTGGGATCAGCATGGCCCCGAGCAGGCCATCGCGCTGCTCGACGAGCTGCTGCGGCTCGAGCCCGAGCATGCCGACGCCCACTATGCACGCGCGTTCGCGTGCGAGGAGGCCGACGATCGCGAGGGCATGATCCACCACTTCATGGAGGTGCTGCGGCTCGACGCCTTGATCGCCGACGAGCACGAGCTCGGCTCCGAGGACGACCTCGACTTCATCGAGCGCACCGCCGAGCAGGTGCTCGCGCGCGTGCCCGACGAATTCCGCCAGCACCTGCGTGACGTGCCGATCGTCCTCGAGCCGCGGCCGCACCCGGACATCGTGCGCGAGGGCTTCGATCCGCGCGCGCTCGGGCTGTTCGAGGGGCTCGAGCACGGGCGGCTGGAAGGCGGCGCGCCTGCCTACGCGCCCACGCGCATCGTCCTGTTTCACGGCAACTTGTTGGCGGACTTTCCTGATCGCGAGCAGCTGGCGGAGGAGATCGAGATCACCGTGCTGCACGAGATTGGCCACTTCTTCGGGCTCGACGAAGACGACGTCGAGCGACTCGGGCTCGAGTGAGATGCCCAGGGGCATCTCACTCACTAGTCTTGATAGCGGGACCGTAGCCGGTCCCGCTCCCACGCCGGGCAAAGCCCGTCGCGGGGCCCTCACCCCCTGCCCGGCCCTGACGGGCCGTTGGTCGACGATGGGGGTTGGCCTGGAGATGCCCAGGGGCATCTCGCTCGCCATGATCCTCCTGAGCGTGCTGCTCGGGATCGGTTGTCGACGACCGAGCTCCGAGCCGATCGCCGAGCCGGATCCGTCCACAAAAGACCGATCGCCCGCAGTGGCCTGGTTAGCGCAGCCCCGCAGCAAGGCGGGTCCCGGCTACAAGCCGCCGAGTCGATCACCCCGCAAGCCCGAGCCTGAGCCCGAGCCAACCTCCACGCTCGAGGCCTCCGCGTGCGAGTACGTGTGCGCGGACGTGCATGCGTGCGTGCTCGAAGAAGGCCGCGAGCCCTCGGCCGCCGCGTCGATCGAGCTCGGCTGTCTCGACGCGTGCGTGGGCGCTCCGGAGGCGTTTGCGACCTGCGAGCGCCCCGGCTCGATCGGCGCCGACACCTGTGGGGGCTATCTCGAGTGCGTGCGAGAGACCTGGCCGAGCGGCGCTCGAACGCCGGTGGACGTCGTCGTCGATCAGCCCGCCGGCAACGGCTGCGATCTCGCCTGTGCCGCGTTCGCCCGCTGCTACGACGCTTCCATCGACGAGGCCGAAGAGTGCGGACGCCAGTGCCGAGCGGCGCTCACCGAGGATCTGCAGCGCGTCGCCGGCGAGTGTGCGCGGCTCGACGGGTGTGAGGCGATCGAGAGCTGCGTGCAGGCGCTGCCGGGCGCGTAGCCGACTCGCCGAGCTTGGTGGCACACTCGTGGACATGCGCCACCTCGGACTTGCCGTCGTGCTCCTCGCCACCACGATCGCGTGCGAGCGCTCGCAACCATCGACCACACCCGAGCCATCGGTCTCGCCCGAGGACACGACCGACCAGCCCGAGCCTGCGTCGAAGCCCACGCCGGAGGTCGAGCCCGAGCCCGAGCCCGCACCCGAGGAACCCGAGGTGTCCGCGATCAAGGAAGCCGTCTTCGAGAAAGATGGCTTCCAGGCTCGTGATCTGCAGTGCACCTTGACCGTGCCGACGCGCGGCGCCGCGGGCTACATCGCCGCAGGCTTGGCCGAGCAGGACGCGGCTCTCGACGCGTGCGCGCCCAAGGGCGCGGCGATCGAGATCAGCTGGGGCTATGTCAGCGGTCAGGCCCGCAACGTGTCGGTCTCGGCGGAGACCTCGAAGCAGGCGAACTGCATCATGGCGGCGATGGGCAAGGTCCGTGCGGGCGTCGAGGCCAACTGCAGCGCGATCATGCTGATCGGTGATCCCACGGGCGCTGCGGCGGCGTACGACGCCCGCTAATGTCCGCGTCGGCGCGACGGCTGCAACGCGGTCGACGACGACGTGTCGGGCTGTGGGCACGACGAGTCGCGGTCGCTGGGAGGCATCGGAAATTCGCGGAGCGCCTGCGTGAGCAGGCGACGGAAGTCGAGCCGCCCGGCGCCGAAGGACTGATTGGGGAGCGGATCGACGTCGACGGCGGTCGACTGCAGCAGGCCCAGCGTCCGATCGGGATCGAGCGTGGCTGACAGCTGCAGCAGCAGCGCGACGGCGCCGGTGATGTAGGGCGCCGCGAAGCTGGTGCCTTGATCGATGCGATAGTACTGATTGATCGTCATCGACGGATCGGCGGGCGGCGCCATCTTGCTCGAGGTCGCGCCCTCGACCAGCTGACCCGGGGCCGCCAACGCGGGGCGTGGACGACCGTCGCGGGTCGGGCCGCGGCTCGAGAAGGAGCTGAGGCTCAACAGCGGATCGGCGACCAGATGGGTCTGCATCGCGCTGTCCGTCCACGACTCCCGGCTGACGAACGAGCCCGCGGCGATCGCCGAGCGAGCGCAGGCTGGGACCATGACCGTGTAGCTCTGCGAGCTGCCCTGCGTGAACGAGCCCCGCTTGTAGGGGATCCAGGTGTGCAAGGTCAGCTCGCGGTCGAGATCCTGCACGCGACGCGAGCGGATCGTCCACGGCAGCAAGAAGGTGTTGAACTGCGCGCTGGCGGTGTTGAGCGTGACGGCGAAGCTGAAGTTGAGATCACCGTTGGTCGGATCCAGCGTGACGTTCCAGGAGCCCTCGTAGATGTTGCCGAGCTTGAAGGTGACGTTCGGGTTGGCCAGCGCCGAGGTGTGCACGATGCCGAGCGGATCGACGACCTCGAGCTCGATGCTGCGGGCCTTGGCGCTCGTCCAGGTCTCGAACTTGAGGACGCCGCCGTTGTTCGGGCGCAGCTTCGCCGACCACACCTGATCTTGGGTGACGGCACCGCCAGCGTGGACCGGGCTGTCGCCGTCGTTGCCCTGCGCGATCACGACGATGCGGCCGTCACCGGAGAAGTCGTCGACCGCCCGCTCGATCGGCGAGGTGCCGTCGTGCGCGTAGACCTGCGCGCCGAGGCTGATGTTGACGACCAGCGGCAGTCCGAGCGTCGTCGCGACGTCATTGAGGAATTCGAGCCCCGCGATGATGTCACCGAGCCCATTGTGGTACTTCACGGCCGCGATCTTGGCCGTCGGCGCCACGCCGACGAGCAGGCCATCGGGCGACTCGAGCCCGTTGCCTGCCGCGACGCTGGCGACCAGGGTGCCGTGCCCGACCGTGTCCGCAGCCTTGGGATCGGTGGCCGCCTTGCTGATCGGCTCGCTGGAGACCGCCGGGATCCCGTAGACCTTGCCGGTCTCCATGATCTTGTAGGCGACGATCCGCGAGTTCCCGGCGTTGTCCGTGAAGGTCGCGTCCTCGACGTCGATGCCCGTGTCGATCACGCCGATCAACACGTTGTCGCCGAGGATCCGCTCGTAGTAGCGAACGATGGTGTCGCGGCCGACGGTCAGGTTGGTGACCGCGTTGCCGCAGTTGAGCTGCGGGTGCGCCTCGCGGTCGGAGTGCACGAGCAGCACGTCGGGGTCGTCGGCGACCCGCTGGAGCGCGGACACTGGAACTCGCCCGACGATGTGCCGAGCGGTCGCGCCTTCGACCTTGCCGCCACACTGCTTGATCAGCTCCAGCGTCTTGCCGACCGCGCGCGTCTCGATCACGACCCGAACCGAGCCGTCGGACACCACGCGCGCCCAGGCCTGTTCGGACGAGAAGAACGGCCCGTGGTGAGCGGGCATGCTCGTCGGCGTGGCGCCCCGCGAGCCCTTGACCGGCTTGCCTTGACTCTCGGCCGCGAAGTCCTCGAGCAAGACAATTAGAAAGTGATCGAATTTGTTGAGGGTGCTCATCGTGCCCCGCCTTTCTCCTGATTGGGTTCGTGCCTACAGTCGAAGGCCGGAGTCGGGCCGACCGAGGTCAACAGCTGCCAGCGCTCGGATGCGTAATCCCAGGCCACGTAGCCGATGAACCAGCCCGAGCCCCACGGCTCGTCGCTGAGGTGCTCGAACCACTCGAAGTCCTCGCCCTCCGGCTCCTCGGGCTCGGCCGCCGGCCGAGCAGCCTCGCGCTCGGCCGGGCCGGACTTGCTCGGGGCCGCTGCGGGCTGCGACAGCTTCTTCATGCTGTGCACCTGCACGCGCTGCTTGGGCTTGTCGAGCGCGACGTCGCTGGTCTCCGGATTCTGGGCGTAGAGCCCGACGAAGTCGCAACGGCCGACCGCGCCAGAGTTGTAGACACGCAGCAGGATCCGGCCTCGCAGCTCGTTGGCGACCACGAGGATCTCCATCTGCTTGGCGTTCCAGATCTCACATCGCGCGGGCTCCCATGGAGCTCGCAAGGAGGTTTTCGGGTTTGTGAATCGGTATTGCGTCGCCATGTCGTCGTCGGCCTCGCTCTGCAAACTGGATACCGCCGGAAAACGTTGAAGAAATGCGGGGTCAAATGTGGTGAGCCTTTGTGCTTGGCCTGTTGCGGCCAAATTCGCCGTACGCTTGGACCATGGCGACCACGCTGGCTCTGCAGGTCCCGTCTCCGATCGCGGCGCTTCGCCAAGCTCGCGCCGAGCAGAGCTCGAGCGGCGACGGACCGATCGCTCGGCGAAGCCCCGCTCCACCTGCACCGCCTGCACCACCGATCCCGGCCACGGTCGCGCGCGCCGATCAACAGGCGCAGGCCTGGTCGGCGACCATGCAGCTGCTCACCACTTCGGTGACCACGGTCGCAACCGCCAAGCTGGCCGCGACCAAGAACCCCGCGTATCTGGTGATCATCGACGCTGCGACCGCGGTCGAGGTCCAGACCCAGGCCACCGTCGTCGCCATCGAAGCCGCAGGCGCGGCGATCCTGGCCGCTGGTTAGCGCGGTCACGTCGGCTCACGGCCGGCACTTGTCCTTGGGGTCCTTGGGGATGTTGGCCAGGATCCACTCGGCGAAGCGCCGCGCCTGCACGGGCGAGATCGTCATCGTGGTGTTGACATTGACCGTGCCGATGATCGAGCCGTTGATGACGATCTGATTGGTGGGCCCGAGCGTGACCGTGTAGTTGTCGATGCAGATGAGGATGCTGGCGTCGCAGCCATTCCAACCCATGCACACCTTGTTCGTACCCTCGCTGAGGCACAGGTATTCGGTCGCCGTGGATACGTTGTTCGAGTCTGCCATGGTCGTCGTCGCTGTCAGATGTCACGGGCCCCGAGGGCCCTGGCCAAGGTCTTGCTCCACGCTCCACCAAAGAGCTTGCGGTCCGAGGCCCAATTCCAGCCGCACACGCCGGCGAGCGGCTCGCTGCTCTCGATTCGTCGGCGGACCATCGTCGCGAGCTCGCCGAGCTCGACATGATCGCTGCGGCCCGGGCCGCCGGTGACCGGCAAGCCGACCACGAGCTTGGCCGGATCGAGCCCGGCCTCGCGCAGCTCGTCGAGCGCGGTCCCGGCCCGCGAGGGCGGGGCTTCGACGAACAGCGAGTCGAAGTCGAGCGCGTCGCTCGAGTCCTCGCCGAAATAGCGCAGCACGTAGAAGTCGATGTGCTCACCGGCGCGCTCGTGGACCTGCAGGTAAGGCGCGTCGGTGGCCGGGCTGAAGGCCGAGGCGGGCGCCTCGTGAGCGATCAAGGCGTCGGCGGGCAGCAGGTGGCGCAGGACATCGGTCGCCGCGTACAGCCACTCGCTGAGCATCGCCGGGCTGCTCGCGCTGGCCCGATCGTCGGTCGCCAGGCTGACGCCGTCGAAGTCGTTGCTGCGGACGAATCGCGCGAGCGCCCCGGCATACTCGCGCGGGTCGAGATCGCTGCTCGCCTGCAGACCCGCGGCCGAGACCAACACTCGAACCCCACGCTCGTGAAAGCGATCGATGGTGTTCGCCGGCAACGTGTTGGGATCGAGCCACGCGCTGGCCGCTGCGATCGGGCGCTGCGGCGTCCAGCGGGCCACCAGCGCGTGGGTGTAGTGGCCCATGTGGATCAGCAGATCGTCGACGGCCTCGGCGGGCGGATACCAGGTCGAGAGCTCGTCGATGACGGTGATG
>DATLLB010001067.1:0-2164 GCA_035538075.1 Enhygromyxa sp. | reverse complement strand
CCCAGCGCCGCCTCCAAGATCGCCAGCGCACGCCGCTGATGCTCGAAGCCCAGCGCGTGGTGGCCCTGCTCGTGCAGCATCACACCGATGTTGCTCAGCGTCGCGCCGACGTCGGGGTGCTCGGGGCCGAACGCGGCCTGGCGAATGGCGAGCGCGCGATGCAGCAACTCGAGCGCCTCCTCGTGCTTGCCTTGCCGACCGAGCGCCACGGCCAAATTGTTGATGCAATTGGCGATGTCCGGGTGCTCGGGTCCAATCGCGGCCTCGTTGATGGCGAGGGATCGTCGCAAGTACTCGGCCGCCTCCGCATATTCGTCCTTGTTGAGCAGCACCACCCCGATGCTGTCGAGCGCATAGGCGACGTGCGGGTGCATGGGTCCCAGCGCCGCCTCCTTGCTGCTCGCGGAGCGGAGCACATGCTCGAGCGCGCCGTCATAGTCGCCTGCCGCGGTCTGAACCCCGCCGATCGCCGCCCAGAGCTTCGACTCCTGCAATGTCCCGCTCAGGCCCAAGCGCTCGATCAGCATCTCGCCGATCTTCCCCCAATGTGAGCCCTGCTCGTATTGCGCCAATTCGTAGCCAACATTGTGGGTCAGGTCGATCGCCGCCTCGAGCATGCTGCGATCGTCACCGCCGGCCAACGCGTGGTAGTACGCCTCCAGTCGCGCGTCGCGGCCCGCTTCATAGTGGCCGAGCTGCGATTGCAGGGTGCCGACCATCAGCAAGGCCTCGGCCTGCAGCGGACGCCAACCCAGCCGCTCCGCCGCGTCCACGACCTCCTGCGCGCGCGCGAGCCCTTGCTCGTACTCACCAGCCAACCGCAGCGCTCGCACGCGATCGAGCTTGCTGCGCTCGGCCGCGACCTCGTCGCGCACGGCCTCGGGCGCCCGCATGCGGCCGGCCAGCAGCTCGTTCGTGCAGGTCGAGACCGGCGGCAAGCCGGCCACGGCCACCGTCGCGCCTGCGACGGTCTTGCTGTCGGCGTCGGCCCACGCCGCGAGCAAGCCCGCGAAGGTCGTGCGCTGCACGTCGAGGCAATCGACGATCCGATCGTGCGAGGCCTGATCGCGGGTGTGCTCGAGCTTGCTCTCGAGGCAGGTCTGCGTGCGCAGCTCGGACCAGCGCTGCGCGTAGTCATCCATCCACGTCTGTGTGTGCGTCCACGCCGACCCGGCATAGCCAAGCCCGGTCGCTCGAAACGCCTGCTCGAGCTCGGCCGCGACCGCCTCGTTCCAGTCTGCTGCGATCGCCTGCCCTGCGCGCTCGCACTCGGCGACGATCGTATTTCGCTGATGTGCACGCCAGGCCATCCCACCGCCGAGCAGCAACCCGGTGAGCGCGAGCAGCCCGGCCCCGAGCACGAACCCACGCCGTCGCCGACTTGGATCGCGCGCGAGCGCGTCGAGCAGCTCGACCATCGACGGCCACCGCTGCGCAGGATCCCGAGCCAGACCACGCTCGAGCACACGGCGTAGCCAAGCCGGCACGTCGCCGTGCTTGGGCGCAGTGATGCGCCCGTCGATCACCGCAGCCGAGAGCTTCGCGAATGTGGCCCCCTGAAACGGCCGCTGACCATAGAGCGCCTCCCACAGCACCACGCAGAAGCTGAATTGATCGGTGCGCGCGTCGGTCTCTCGACCGATGAATTGTTCGGGCGCCATGTACATCGGCGTGCCCAGCAGCGCGCCCGCGTGGGTCAGCTCCAGCTGGAGGATCGGCGTCTGCCCGAGCGTGGGCGCGAGCGAGGCCTCGCCGTGATGCTGGCGGGCCAGGCCGAAGTCCATCACCAGCACGCGCCCGTCCCGACGAATCATCACGTTCTCGGGCTTGAAGTCACGGTGGATCAAGCGCTGCTGATGGGCCGCCGCGAGCCCCCGTCCGGCCGCAATGAAGGTCTCGACGATCGCCCGCTGCGTGCGTGGCCGCTCGGCCAACCATTGCGCCAGCGTCACACCCTCGACGAATTCCATGACCAGGAATGTCAGGTGCTCATGCTCGCCGATCTCGTACACCTGCACGACATTGGGATGCGAGACTCGAGCCATCGCCTGGGCCTCGCGAATCATGCGAAGCCGGCTGTCCTCCCCGTCGGGCGCACGCAGCAGCTTGATTGCCACCTTGCGATCGAGCTTGGTGTCGAACGCCGCAACCACCACCCCCATCC
>DATLLB010001066.1:0-2247 GCA_035538075.1 Enhygromyxa sp. | reverse complement strand
GATCGACAGAATGCAGGTCGGCAGATTCGCGACACCTCCGAGGCCTATTTTCGCCGCTGCGTCGACGGGGCGCTCAGCGACGCCAAGCTCGGGCTCGCCGACGTCGACTTCCTGATCTGCAACACGCCGACGGCCTGGTACGCACGCTTTTGCACCGACACGCTGGGCCTCCCGATCGAGCGCACGATCGATAATTACCCGCGCTTCGCCAACTGCGGTCCTGCGCTGTGGCCGAACAATCTGGCCACCGCCGTGCGCGAAGGGAAAGTGCGCGCAGGCGACCTGGTCCTGGGCTTCTCCGTCGGCAGCGTGAGCACGGCCTCCGGCGTGGTCTTTCGTGCGGGCGAGATCGCCGTCGGCGGAGTGGAGATCTGACATGACCACCTCAATCAATACGACCCTCGTGCGCGCGGCCGCGATCGACCGCGACCTCCCCCCCGGCCCGCGCTCGCGCGTGCTCAACACCATCCACTACATTCGCGAGCCGGTGAATTCGCTGGTCCGCTGGCGGGCTCGTTACGGCGACACGTTCACGCTGCGCGATCTCTCGGGCACCACCGTCGTCACCTGCGATCCCGAGGTGATCAAGGCATTGTTCACGGTCCGCGATCACGGCGTGTTCGGGGCCGTGCTGCCGGACAGCTTCGACGTGCTGCTCGGTCGGCGCTCGCTGCTGTTGCTGTCGGGCGCCGAGCATGTCGAGGAGCGCAAGCTGCTGCTCGGGCCGCTGTGCCGGGCCGCGCTGCCCGAGTGGATCGGCGCGATCGCAGCTGCGGCCCGGAGTGCGTTCGCCGGGCTCGCTGCGGGTGAGGGCTTCGTCGGGCTCGAGCGCATGCGCGAGGTGACGATCGCCAGCATGTCGCAGATCCTGTTTGGCCCTGACGATCCGGACGAGCCTGCGCTGCGCTGCGCCACGATCGAGCTGATGCGCCGCGTGAGCCCGGGCCTGCTGGTCACGCGGGCCACTCAAGTCGAGGCTGCGGGCCTGTCTCGCTTCGGCAAGTACATGGCCGCCTCGCGGGCCTTCGATCGACTGATCGCCGCTCGAATCGCGCGCGGGCGGGCGCACGGCGAGCAGGACGGCAGCATCCTCGCGCTGCTGCTCGCGACCTATCCGGACGACGAAGCTGGCCGGCAGGCGATCCGCGACGAGGTCCGGACCTTGTTGATCGGCGGTCACGAGGCCACCTCAGCCTTGCTCGCGTGGACGCTCTACTACGTGCACCGCGATCCCGAGCTGCTCGCCGCCGCGCGGGCCGAGGTCGACGCGATCGGCAGCGATCACGGGCTCATCCGTGCGCCGCTGCTCGACGCGATCATGGACGAGACCATGCGCATCCGTCCGCCGGCAGGGCAGTGCTTCCGCAAGCTCGCGCAGCCGCTCCAGCTCGGGCGCTGGTCGTTGCCCGACGGCACCTGCGTGTCGCCAGCGATCGCGTTGCTGCACCACCGCGAGGATCTGTGGCCGGAGCCGCTGCGCTTCGATCCCGAGCGCTTTCGCGGCAAGCCGCGGCCGAGCCCGTTCGCGTACATGCCGTTCGGCGGCGGCAGCCACCGCTGCATCGGTGCGAGCCTCGGCAAGGTCGAGGGCGCCGTGGTGCTGGGGACGATCCTGCGCGAGCTGGATCTGCAGCTCGAGGAGCCCAACGAGCCGGCGTGGGCGCGCGACGGCGTCGCGCTGTGTCCGAGGCCGGGCGTGCGGATGCGGCTGCTCGGACGGCGAGGCTGAATGTCGATCAGTAGCGCTCGACCGAGGGATCGACTTCCTGCGACCACGCATCGATCCCGCCGGTCACGTTGTAGACCTCGCGAAAGCCCATGCCGATGAAGTGCTCGGCCGCTCGCTGGCTGCGTCCGCCGTGGTGGCAGTGAAAGTAGAGCGGCGTGTCGCGGGCCAGCGTCTCGATCTGCTCCGCAACGCTGGCATCCAGCAGGACGGTGCCGGGGATCGCCGCCATCGCCCGCTCGCCGGGCGTGCGCACGTCGTAGAGCTTCAGCGGCTGGCCGGCGGCTTCGCCCGCTGCCAGGCGTCGCGCCAGCTCGCGCACCGAGATGGCGCGCACCTCCGGCGGAGCGTTGGGGTTCTCGATCTTGAAGCCGACGCCGTCCGAGGTCTGCACGAAGTCGATGGTCAAGCCCCCCGCCCGCCGAGCGCTCTTGCGATCCATCAGCAGCGTGAGGCCGTTCGCCTGCACGCTCACGTCGCCGGGGCGCGCCGGGCCGATGCTCAGATCGTTGCGATGGCGC
>DATLLB010001065.1:0-4870 GCA_035538075.1 Enhygromyxa sp. | reverse complement strand
CGTGTCGCCGCCGCCGTCCGGCAGCGGCAACAGGTCGAACTTGGGTCCGGCCGTGTCGTCGTCGCCGTCGCCATCACCCTCGTCGCCGTCACCATCACCGTCGCCGGGGTTGCTGTCGGCGCTGTCGTTCGAGGTGGAGTCCGGGTTGCTGCTCTCGCTCGACGAGTTGCTCTCGTCGGCCGCGGTCGGGTTGATGCCTTCTTCGGTCTGCGCAGCGGTCGGGTCGCTGCACGCGAGTGAACCCAAGCCGCCCAAGCACGCCGCCAAAATAAAAGTCGTCCGCATGACTCACCGTAGCAACCACCCGCGCGGCGATGCGAGGGCCGAGGCTCGGGTGTTTGCCCGCGGTGAGCTCGACGCGACCGCGGGTTATCACCCACGCTCTCGCCGCGATCGGCCCACGACACCCGCAGACCGGCAGCGTCCCACGCACGGCCCGCTGTCGGTTGACACCCGCCCCCAGACTCCGATATCGCCTTGTTTGCGGCCGTTTTCGCCGCTGCGAGCCATGACCGAAGCCGATGATCAACCCGTGCGCGTCTCGTTTCTCCCCGATGCCGAGACCGCCGAGTGGACGGTCGCGGGGTTGCAGCTGTCGGAGCGCTTCAACCAGCCTTACGAGCTGCGGCTCGACCTGCGGACCACCAACCTCGGCGCCGAGCCGGCCCAGCTGCTCGGGGTCTCGGCCACGGTGATCATCGAACGCGGCGCGCTCAATCGCGAGATCTGCGGGATCATCGAGAGCGTCGAGGACGGGCTCGCCGATCACGACGCGTTGATCGCCACGGTCGTGATCGTGCCGGCGCTGATGGCCCTCTCGCAGCGCAAGACCAGCCGCATCTTTCAAGAGAAGACCATCCCCGAGATCCTGCAGGAGGTGCTCGAGGAGGGGCTCGGTCCGTACGAGCGCACGGTCGACGTCGAATTCCTGGCGGGCAGCTATGCGGCCCAGGAGTACACCGTCCAGTATCAGGAGACCGATCTCGACTTCGTCGAGCGGCTGATGGAGGAGTACGGGATCACCTACCGCTTCAAGCACGAAGACGGGGCCGAGGTCTTGATGCTGCTCGACAGCGACGCGGCCTACGTCGACGTGACCTCGTTCGGCAACATGGACGGGGTGCTGCCGGTCGTGCTGCGCGACGGCAGCTCGGGCCAGCGCGAGGACATCCGCGCGTTTCATCGCGAGTCCAAGCTGCGCCCGACCGCGGCGCGCACGATGGTGTTCGACTGGCTGGCCCCGCAGTCGCTGCAGGAGGCCGAGAACGTCGAGGCGGCCGAGCTCGAGATCAACGGCGCGGCGCTCGAGCCCGAGCGCGAGGTCTACGAGCACGAGGCCCCGACCACCACCTACGGCTACCGCACCAGCGGGCTCGACTTCGCGGCGGTCGAGCAGCAGACCAAGCTGCGTCGCAAGGTCCAGCAGCGCGACGCGGTCCGCTGCTTCGGTGTCAGCACGGTCACCGGGCTCACGCCGGGCCAGAAGTTCGAGCTGCTCGATCACCCGCAGGCCGAGCTCGAGGGGCAGTACCTGGTGATCTCGGTCGAGCACTCGGCCGGCACGCTGACGAACTCGAGCATCCCCGGTGAGGACTACGTCAACCGCTTCGAGTGCATCCCGCTCGCGGTCGAGTGGCGGCCGGCTCGGCGCTGGCCCAAGCCGCGCATCACCAGCATGCAGACGGCGACGGTCGTCGGTCCGTCCGGCGAGGAGATCCACACCGACGAGCACGGTCGCATCAAGGTCCAGTTCCACTGGGACCGCGACGGTGCGTTCGACGAGAACACCACCTGCTTCATCCGAGTGGTCCAGCCGTGGGCCGGCAACGGCTGGGGCTTCGTGTTCCTGCCGCGGATCGGGATGGAGGTCGCGGTCACCTTCATCGACGGCGATCCCGATCGTCCGATCGTGACCGGCTGCCTCTACAACGGCGCCAACTTGCCGCCCTACGGGCTGCCCGACGAGAAGACCAAGAGCACGATCAAGTCGGAGAGCTCGCCTGGCGGCAACGGCTTCAACGAGCTGCGCTTCGAGGACGCGGCCGGATCCGAGGAGATCTACATCCACGCGCAGAAGGACTTCAACGAAGAGGTCCTCAACGATCACAACACCCACGTCGGCAACAACCAGACCAACACCGTCGAGGTCGATCAAGAGCAGACCATCCACGGCAACCAGACCGAGATCGTCGACGGCAACCAGGACATCACCGTCAACACCGATCGCATCGTCCACGTGGTCGGCAACTTCGACGAGACCATCGACGGCAGCGAGACCCGCACCGTGACCGGCAACGTGACCGAGACCTTCTCGGCCAACGAGACCCGCACGATCACCGGCAATCAGTCCGAGACGATCAGCGGCTCGGTCACCCACACGATCACTGGCGACGTGACCGACACGATCTCCGGCGGCGTCACGCAGACGATCACCGGCGCGGTCACGCAGACGATCACCGGCGGCGCGACCATCACCACGCCGGCCACCTACAACGTCACGGCCACCGGCGGCATCACCATGAACGCGCCGGCCGGCTACAAGGTCATCGCGCCCGGCGGCACCACCTACGTCGACAACTTCTGGACCGGCTTCGGCTCGCAGCAGTGCAAGTCGTACGGGCTCAACGTCAGCGTCGCGCTCAACAAGATCGATCTGGTCATCAACGCGCTGGGCGTGACCAACATGAAGGTCGACATGTGCGGCATCAAGGTCGACATCTGCCACTCGAAGACCTCGTACACGACCACCGAGACCAAGATCACGCCCAACCAGGTCAAGTCGGGGATCATCGGCGCGTACATGTACGCGCAGACCTTGTTCATGTGATCCGAGCGTCACGATGAGCTACTCGGAGATGCAGCCGGAGCCCGGCAAGCAGCGGCTCGAGCCGGTCGAGCTGCCGCCCGGCGCGAAGTGGCTGGCGATCGGTCTGGTGCTCGCGGTCGTGCTCGGGATCCTCGCGCTGACCGTCGGCCCATGGGCGTGGAAGGGCTGGCGCGAGCACCAGATCCTCAACAACGGCACCGACGCGACCGCCACGCTCCTGAAGATCGTGGACACCGGCGACCGCTTCAACGACAACCCGGTCGTGCAGCTCAGCGTCGAGGTTCAGCCCGAAGGCCGCGAGCCCTACCGCGCGGCGATCGAGACCGCGCTGTCGGCCGTCGATCTGAAGCACTACGAGGTCGGTGATCAGATCCGCGTGCGCTACGATCCCGAGGATCCGCAGCAGGTCGTGCTGGTGGGGCCGATCAAGTGAAGGTCGTAAAGCCATCCAAGCTCGGCGTGCTCACGCGAGGGTTCGAGCACAACCGGCAGTTCTACATGGGCGTGTCGGTGCTGGGCTTCATCCCGCTCGGCGACGCGCCCACGTTGCTGCCCGAGGCCGCGCTGTGGCCCTTCTGCGGCGAACGGCTCGGCGCCGAGGGTGCGCTCGACGTCGGCATCCCGAAGGCGCGCGGCGAGTACCTGATCAACGGCTCGGCCTACGCACAAAACGGCGTGCCCACGCAGCACGTCGACGTGCGCGCGCGAGTCGGCAACCTCGTCAAGCTGCTGCGCGTGACCGGTGAGCGGGTGTGGCTGTCGAACAGCCGGCATAGCGATCCGATCCCGTTCACCGACATGCGCCTGAGCTGGGCCAACGCGTTCGGCGGGCCCGAGTACGCCAAGAACCCGCTCGGCAAGGGCGTCGGCGAGACCGAGCTGCACGGGCAGAAGGTTCAGCTGCTGCCCAACATCGAGGACCCGCGCGCGCCGATCGGCTCGGTCCGCGATCGCCCCGAGCCGGTCGGCTTCGGGCCGATCGATCTGAGCTGGCCGCAGCGCCAGCGCCTGGCCGGCACTCACGACCAGCACTGGCTCGAAAATTTGTTTCCCGGCTTCGCGCGCGACATCGACTGGTCGTTCTTCAACATCGCCGCGCCCGATCAGCACTGCGCCGACTTCTGGCAGGGCGGCGAGGCCTACGAGTTCGTCAACCTGCACCCGAGCACGCAGGTGCTCGCCGGCGTGCTGCCGCGCTGGCACGCGCGGGTGTTCGTGCGTCGGACGGCGGCGGTTGGACCGGGCGTCACCGCGCGAGCCAAGCTCGAGCGCGCCGCCGCCGAGCGAGCCGCGAAACAAGCCAACCCGCCAGCGATCGGCCAGCTCCCGCAGCTGCCGATGCCGCCGGAGATCCACGATCACGAGCTCGAGGAGGTGCCGCTGCGCCTGCAGACGCTGTGGTTCTTCCCCGACGCGATGCGAGCGGTGCTGATCTGGCAGGGCTCGCTGCGGGTGATCACCGACGACTGCACCGACATCACGCACGTGCTGCTCGGCGCCGACGACCTCGAGCAGCTGCGCCCGCGCGAGCACTTCGCCGAGCAGCTCCGCGCGCGCCTGCACCCCGAGCTCGGACCGATGCTCGCGCTCGACGACGCCCCGCTGCTGCCCGCGAAGCTCGGACCCAGCGCGCCGCTGGTCGCCGAGGGCATGCCCGTGCGCGAGGGCTTGCTCGAGCAGAACCTCCACGCCAAGCGGCTCAAGGAGTTCGAGCGCGCGCGGGCGGTGGTCGCCTCGTACGGGCTCGACCCCGACGAGCACGGCCCGCCGATGCCCGAGCCGCCTGCGCCTCCGCCCAAGCCCGAGGAGCTGGCCGCGATCACGGCCAAGCAGATCGAGGAGGCCAAGCTGCTCGAGGCCAAGACCCGGGCCGACATGGCCGCGCGTCAGGCCAAGCTCGAGGCCGAGCTCGAGCCCGATGAACAGGCAGCGCTCGAAGCTGGCCGCGCTCAGCTTCAGGCCGCTGACCGTCGCCTCGTTGATGACCATCTGCTCGGCCACCGCCTCGCTGGCGTCGACCTGCTCGAGGACAATGCCGAGCAG
>DATLLB010001064.1:0-2202 GCA_035538075.1 Enhygromyxa sp. | reverse complement strand
ATCGAGAACACCCGCGCCTCGATCGCGCTGAAGGTCGGCGAGGCCAAGGACTCGCTCGAGGCCAAGGAGCCCGAGAAGGCGATCGCAGCGCTCAGCGGCCTCGAGGCCACCTTCGTCGAGCTCGGCGATCTGTTTGGTTGGCAGATGGCCGCGATGGATCCCGTCGTGGTCAAGAACATCTTCGAGCTGGCCGACGCCAACAACCGCCTGCAGCTCGACGTCGGCATCCTCAAGGGTTGGGTCGGCGCCAACAGTGAGATCCTCTCCGGCCGCACGACCGGACCCTCGAGCTTCGTGGTCGTCCGCGGGCCGAACGGCGGGGCGATCCTCACCGAGTACGTGTCGGCCATCTGCGCCGACATCCCGGATCCGCTGCCCGAGGGCTTCGATCCGAACACGCTCGCCAAGTGCGAGGGCGATGCGATCCTGACCGCCAAGGCCTTCTTGGTGCGCACGGCGATCGGTGGCGAGGTCTCGATGGTGCCCGGTGAGCAGGGAATGATGCTCATCCCCGACGGCCCCATCTACACCTACGCGATCGGCACCACGCCCGACGCCAACGCCAAGACCTTCTTCGACATCAGCATGGGCCGCATCAACGAGACGCTGTCCAGCATGGTCAAGCTCAAGGACGAGGCGCTCGAGGGCATCAAGCACTACACTGAAGATCCTGCCGTGAATGGCGAGTGATCCGCAGCAGCAACCGCGCGAAGTAGCGCCAAGGGTTTGGGTGACCAATCCCGCGAGAGCTGGCCTGATAGGCTGGCTCTTTCGTTATGCGGCGCTGACGGTGTTCGTGGCGCTGATCGGCGTGGGCCTCGGCGGGCGCGCGGCCTATCGCTACTTCGCCGGCGAGCTGCCCGATCTCGCCTCGGTCTCGTCTTACCGCGAGCTCGCGCCCGGCGTGACCCGCATCCACTCCGCCGACGGCACCTTGCTGGCCGAGCTGGCCCGCGAGCACCGATCCTACGCGCGGCTCGAGGACGTCCCCGAGCCGCTGATCCAGGCGTTCTTGTCCGCGGAAGATCGCCGCTTCTTCGACCACGAGGGCCTCGACTTCCGCGGGCTCGCGCGCGCGCTCAAGGCCAACGTGCAGTCGGGCACCGTCGTGCAAGGCGGCTCGACGATCACGCAGCAGGTCGCCAAGAGCTTCCTCGACGATCAAGAGCGCACGCTCGAGCGCAAGATTCGAGAGGCGATCTTGTCGGTGCGAATGGAGTCGCGGCTGGGCAAGGCCGCGATCCTGGAGATCTACCTCAACAAAATTTTCCTCGGCCACGGAGCCTACGGCGTCCGGGCGGCTGCGAGTCGCTACTTCGACAAGCACCTCGACGAGCTGACGCTGGCCGAAGCGGCGTTGATCGCCGGCCTCGCCCAGGCGCCGAGCCGCTGGTCGCCGGTCAACAACCCCGAGCTGGCGATGCGGCGCCGCAACCTCGTGCTCGAGGACATGGTCGAGGCCGGCTACCTCGCGCGCGAGCAGGCCGACGCGGCGCAGCGCGAGCCGATCGTGCTGGCCAGCACCCGCGATCCCTTCCGCTGGCGCGCGCCCTTCTACGCCGAGCATGTGCGCCAAGTCGTCGAGCAGCAGCTCGGCGCCGACGCGCTGCTGACCGAGGGGTTGATCATCGAGAGCGCCGCCAACCTGGCGCTCGAGCACGCAGCCGAGCGCACGGTCGACGGTGCGATCCGCAAGCTCGATCGCCGCCAGGGCTGGCGGGGGCCGGTCGCCAACCTGCGTCAGCAGGCCGATCGCGAGCAGCTGCGCGAGCGCATGCGAGCCGAGTACGGCGCTGCACCGCTCGCCGATCACGACCGCTGGATCCTCGGGCTCGTGACCGAGGTCAACCGCAACGACGCGCAGGTCGATCTCGGATCCGTGGTCGCACACCTGTCCGTGGCCGAGGCCCGCTGGGCAGCCCCCTACGATCGCCGCACCGGCATCAACGATCAGCTGACCAACGCGCTGACCGACGTGCTCGAGCTCGGCGACGTGGTCTGGGTGCGCCCGGTGATCCGCGAGGGTGCGATCGCAACCCACGAGACCAGCGGCGCGCCGATGGTCGAGCTCGGCCAGACTCCGCTCGTCGTAGCTGTAGATCGCAGCCTCGACGAGCGGAGTCTGGCCGAGCTCGTCCCTCGGCGCGCCGCTGGTCTCGTGGGTTGCGATCGCACCCTCGCGGATCACCGGGCGCACCCAGA
>DATLLB010001063.1:0-2004 GCA_035538075.1 Enhygromyxa sp. | reverse complement strand
CTGGACGCGCAGATCGTCCGGCATCGCGCCGATCCACGAGAGCGTCTTGCCGGCCAGCGGGAACGCCTCGGCCGGAGTCTGGGCGCTCTGCAGCAGATCGAGCAGGCGCTGGAGCCCGAGCTCGGCGGTCGGTCGGCGTCGCGCCGCAGGCTCGCCGAGCTCGGGCTCCAGCGCCTGCTCGATCTGCTGCAGAGCGCTCAGACCCCGGCCGAGGCGTTCCCGCTGGCCGCCAAGACGCTCTCGTGGATCGGCGCGATGCCGGACGATCTGCGCGTCCAGTATCGCGAGGTCGAGCTGTGGCTCACCTTCTTGGCGGGCAGCGACGCCGAGCTCGACGCGCTCGTCAAGGCCCGGCCGCGCTACCAGGGCATGCTCGAGCCGACCGCCAACAACCACGCGGTGCTGCTGCTGGCCGACGCCCACGCGCGCAAGATCGTCGACGACAACCTCGCGTGGTCGCTGGTCCGCGAGCAGCTGTGGGACTCGCAGGATCCGGTGGTGCTGGCCGCGATCGCCGATCTCTACGGCGAGATTCAGGATCCGGCGCTGGCTCAGTACGCGTGCCTGCGGATGTTCGAGCGCGACGAGCTCGACATCGCCGCGCAGCGCTGCGTGCCGCTGTGGAACAAGCTCGGCGGCACGCCCTTCTTGGCCGTCGACCTCGCCTATCTGGTGCTCAACGATCCCGATCGCGCGCGCGCGAATGGGCTCGACCTGGCCGAGTTCCACGCGACCGCGGCCAAGCTGCCGGAGCTCGCCGAGGATCCGGTGTGGCTGCTCAACGCCTCGCTGTGGGCCTCGAAGCAGGGCGATCACCAGCGCGGCAGCGAGCTGCGGGTCGAGCAGCTCGCGCTCGATCCGATCGCCGCCGAGCCCGACGTGATCGAGCTCGGCCAGGCGCGCTACCGCGGCGCCCTGATGCGGCAGCAGATCGTCGATCAGTTCGACCTCGTCGATCGCCGCCGCTTCGCGCTCGCGGCCGGCTCGGCGATCCGCAGCCTCGATCTGATCGCCGCCGAGCTCTACGCCCAGCGCCTGCTCGCGTGGCTGCCCGAGTCACTCGACGAGGCGCCGGAGTTCACCGCCGAGGCCCCGCAGCTGCTCGCCGCGACCCGCCCCGAGGGTGAGATCAGCGACGCCGAGCTGCGCTCGTCGGGGCTCTACACCCTCGCGCTCGCGCAGCTGATCCGCGAGGACCTCGAGCAGAAGCGGATCCCCAAGGACGCGATGCTCGACCTGCTCGACGCCTACTCCGACGACCAGGGCCTCGCCGCGTACGAGCGCGTCGCTCACGACCATCCCAACAGCCACGTCGCCAAGCTGCTGTTGATGTCGGAGTACGGCGAGGTGCGGATGCGCGAGCAGGCGCTCGCGCTCGCCCGCGAGCTGATCGAGCTGCACCCGCACAACCCCTTGGTGCTGACCGACGCGCTGCCGATGTTGATCGGCCCCGACGACCTCGAGCGCGCGCGGCAGATCCTCGCCGACGCACGCCTCCACAACCCCGGCCACCCGTGGCTGCGCGACGAAGCGCTGCCCTCGGTGCTGACCGGCGCCGACGATCGTCTGCCGGCTTGGCTGCGCACGCCCGAGGACTTCGAGCGCCAGCTCGCCAGCGTCGACTCGGCGAGCCTGGCCGCGCTCGCGCCCACCCGCCGCGTCGATCTCGAGACCTCGGCCGAGGCGTTCTTCGCGACCGGCACGCAGCCCAACGACGAGGGCCTCGGCATCCACCAGCCGATCCCCGGCGCCGAGCCGGTCGATCCCGAGGCGCCCGAGCACAGCCGCGTGCAGTTCGTGGTCCGCGAGCCCCGAGCCTCGCGCTGCGAGGGGCTCGACTGCGCCGAGCCGCTGATGGCCGAGTGGGCCGCTCGCAACTACTCGCTGCTGTGGACGCGCGAGGTCGAGGTGCCGGCCGGCAAGGCGATCGAGTTCGTCGTCGCCGACGGCGAGTCGGTGATCGACAACCTGCTGATCCCGAGCGGCGGCAACCTATTCGTGCTG
>DATLLB010001062.1:0-5811 GCA_035538075.1 Enhygromyxa sp. | reverse complement strand
GGTGCAGCCGCAGCCGTCGCCCTCGTCGTCGAGCAGGAAGCGGCGATCGCTGCTGAGGATCGAGGCGATGGTGCCGACGTGCACGTCGCCGCCGAGGATCAGCACGTTGGCGCCGGTCTGCTTGCGCACCTGAAACAGCTTGCCGAGCAGGCGCGACTGATCGCTGCGGTTGGGCCGGCTGCTCCAGTGATCGAGCACGTCGTCGTAGAGCTCGGCCGAGTTGGGCAGCAGGTGCTCGGCCGCGCCGCCCATGTGCACGACCGGCACCGAGCTGACGACCACGATCTGCTTGGCGTTGCGCTTGGCGATCTCGTCGAGCTCGGCGTCGAACCACGCCCACTGAGCTTCGCCGAGCACCGCCGAGGGGCCGCGGGCCTTGATGTTGCGCTGGCTCCGAAGGTCGAGCACCACGAACGCGACGGCGCCGACCATGAACGAGAACGCTCGGTGCCCCTGGCGATGCGACGCGGCGGCGCTCGACAGCGGCTGGGGTGGCGCGAGCACCAGCTGAAACGCGTCGAAGCTCTTGGCCGCGGCCTCGAAGAACTTCTTCTGCGGGATCAAGTGCTCGTTCCCGTACGAGCCCCAGCCGTCGTAGATCTCGTGGTCATCCCAGGTCGCCACGCACGGGATGTGGCCCATGAAGGTGCGGATCTCCGGACGTCGCCAGAATGCGCGATAGATCTGCTCGTAGCGACGCGGGAGGTCCTCGAAGAACTCGCGGCAGCGGGCCGCGTCGTCGCTGTCGATCACGTCGGGGTCGTAGGGATCGAAGTCCGGCTCCCACTCGCGCTGCCACTCCTCGCGGATCACGTCGGCATAGACCTGATCGCCGCCGAGGATTGCGAAGTGCAGCTCGGGATCCTCGACCGCCTCGCGCAACAGTCGGCTCCACATCGCCGTCGGTCGGCCACGCCGCGGCGGCTTGTGGAGGCCATTGCAGGAGTGAAAGCTGAACTTGAACTGCCGCACGTCGTCCGGCAGCGTGCGCAGCGAGAACGGCTGCTTGGACGCGAAGTGGCCGGCGACCTCGGCCGGCGCCGACTTGGGCACGACCTCGTAGAAATAGCGGGTGCCCGGGCTCAGCTCGTCGACCTCGAACACCACCGTCTGAAAGTCGCCCATGCGCATAGGCTCGACGCTGCGCACCGGGCCGACCGTGTCGAGCGGCCAAAATCCCTCGCGCCGCTCGTCGAAGCGCACGTGCGGCGCGGCCTCGACGATGCGCAGCTCGAGCTCGCCAGCGTGCTTGTCGAACGGCTGCGCGAGGATCCGCGTGGTGTGCTGCGAGGTGAAGCCCAGCACCGGACCGACGATCAACCAATCACTCGCGCGCTCACGAACCTCGTCGACTGCCATGCAGCCATCTTATCGCCACGGACTCGGGCCGCGGGGCAAGAATCCGCTCGCGCGGCCGCGTGCCAGCAGTTCGTCGATCGCTGCCCGCCCCTCGGCACCCAGCTCGATCGAGAAGTCGTTCACGTAGAGTGAAATGTGCCGGCGACAGACCTCGGGATCCAGCTCCTGAGCGTGCTCACCAATCCACGCGCGCGAGCGCTCGGGCTCGGCGAAGGCCAGCTCGACCGAGCGCCGCAGGCCGTGCTCGATCGCGTCGATGATCGCCGGCTCGAGCGTCCGCGCGGCACAGATCATCCCGAGCGGGATCGGCAGCCCGGTCGAGCGCTCCCACAGCACGCCGAGATCCGCGAGCTCGACCAACCCATGCGCCGGATAGGTGAAGCGGCTCTCGTGAATGATCAACCCCGCGTCGACCCGCCCTTCGGCGACCGCCGGCATGATCTGCTCGAAGCGCATGATCCGAACGTCGAGCGGCTTGCCGCCGACGGCCTCCGCGTAGAAGGTGCGCAGCAGCAGGTGCGCGGTCGTGTAGTGGCCAGGGATCGCAACCGTGCGCCCGCGCAGATCGGCGAGGCTCGCGAGCTGCTCGTCAGCAGCCCGACGCACGACCAGCGGCCCGCAGCCACGCCCGAGCGCCGCGCCAGCACCCAACACGGTGTAGCGATCGCTGACATGGGCGACCGCGCTGGCCGAGAGCTTGGTCAGCGGCAACGCCCGAGCCGGATCGATCGCGCGGAGGTTGAGCGCCTCGATGTCCGCCATCGCAGGTGTGAAGCGCAGCCCCGGCACGGCCACGTCGCCCATGATCAAGCCATGGAACATGAAGGTGTCGTTCGGGCAGCTCGAAAAGCCGGTCTCGATCACGCGCACGAACGTGGCGTAACCGATTCTGCGCGTGCTCGAAAGTCGCTCACGGCAGCACGCCGGCCGCGAGCACCCGCTCGACCCCGAGCGCGAGCTGGGCGAGCGATCCATCGAGGTCCCAGCCGCCGAGGTGACGGTCGCCCGTGCGGTTGCTGACGGCGCGCAGCTGCGCAAACGGGACGCCGAAGCGCCGACACACCGCCGCGACCGCCCCACCCTCCATGGTCTCGACCTGCGCGCCCGAGCGCTGCGCATAGGCATGCGAGAGCACGTCGTTTCCGGCCCCGGTGCTGACGGTCGCGCCAGCCACGATCGGGCAGCCGAGCACCGCCGCGAGCTTGCTCGTCAGTTCTGGATCGCACGGCAGCGGCCCGATCTCGCCGAGCCGAAGCTGCGCGAGATCCAAGTAGCCGTCGGGTGTCGCCACGCCATCGTCCGCGATCACCTCGCTGCCGACGACGCACAGATCATGCACGCGCAAGCTCGCTAGCCCGCGCCGCAGGTGGCGATCCGGGTACGCACCGCAGACCCCGATCAACAAGACCGCGTCGGGCGAGCGCTCGGTCAGCGCGACCGCGAGGCTCATCGCCGCCGCGATCTTCCCGACCCCCAGCGCGAGCGTGTCCGCGTGCTTGCCGAGCACCACCTCGCCCTCGCGCGGCGCCGCGTATGCGATCAGGGTCGACATGCCGTCGTGATAGCATGCGCGCGTGCACGACTACGACGTCTGCGTGATCGGGTGCGGCCCGGCCGGATTCGCCGCGGCGATGCGCTGCTGGGACTTCGGCAAGCGCGTCGCGTTGATCGAGAAGGGCCCGCTCGGCGGTGCCGGCGTGTTCAACGGCGCGCTGTCGAGCAAGACCTTCTGGGAGCTGTCCCGCGACTATCGCAGCGCGCGACGGCTCGACCGCGGCTTTCGAGCCGAGCGCGTCGAGGTCGACTTCAACGCCGTGCGCTCGGTCGTCGATCAGGCCTGCGACGAGAAGGCCCGCCAGATCGGCCGTCAGCTCGACGCGCTCGCCGAGCCGCGCCCCGACGCGCCCGGCTGCATCCGCCGCTTCCGCGGCAGCGCTCGCTTTGTCGATCCCCACACCGTGCATGTCGAGGGCACCGGCTCCGGCCAGAGCTGGCGAGTGAGCGCCAACCACTTCGTGATCGCGACCGGCTCGCGCCCACGCGACCTCCCGAACATCGAGATCGACGGCCGCTCGATCATCACCTCGGATCACATCGGATCGCTCGACGAGTTCCCGCGCTCGCTGGTGATCCTCGGCGCCGGCGTGGTCGGCTGCGAGTTCGCGACCATCTTCGCCAACTTCGGCCGCACCAAGGTCTACCTGATCGATCGCGCCCCGCGGATCCTCCCGTTCGAGGACGTCGACATCGCCAACCTGTGTGCGACCAACCTCGAGGCCCAGGGCGTGACCATCCACCGCCAGGCCAAGCTGATCTCGATGCGCCGGATCCCGAACGGCATGGTCGAGTACACGATCGAGCATGCGACCGGCGGCCGCGAGACCATCGTCGTCGAGAAGGCGCTGGTCTCGGTCGGCCGCGTGCCCAACACCGAGTCTCTCGATCTCGAGAAGGCCGGCGTGCAGCTGCACGAGCGCAGCGGCTACATCGTCGACGAGGACACCCGCACGACCGCCCCGCACATCTACGCGGTCGGCGACGTGACCCTCGACATCGCGCTCGTCAACGTCGGCGAGATCGAGGGCCGCCACGCCGCCGAGCGCATCTGTGGGCTGCACGACCGCGCGCTGAGCTACGAGAATCTGTCGACCATCATGTTCCTCGCGCCCGAGGTCGCCGCGATCGGCCTCAACGAGCAGGACGCCCAGGCCAAGCGCATCCCCTATCGCGTCGGCGTGTACGACTACAGCCTGGTCAACCGCGCGATCGCGATGCGAGCGACCGAGGGCTTCGTGAAGCTGCTGGTCAGCGACGACGAGGAGCTGCGCATCCTGGGCATGCGCGCGCTCGGAACTCACGCCTCCACGACGCTCGAGGCGGTCTCACTGATGATCCAGCACGGCCGCTCGGCGCGAGAGCTGGCGGAGCTCTATCACCCGCACCCGGCGATCACCGAGGGCTTGCAGGACTGCGTGCGGATGCTGCTCGGCTCGTCGATCTACAAGCCCTGCGTGTTTCAGTCGGAGCTCCGGCTGTCGCGGATCCACTACGCCGACGAGCCTACTGGGGCCGCCGAACCACGCTGAAGCCCCCGCGCTCCCCATCGTGGCAGTTGTCGTCCAACGACGCCTGAAAGAGGCTCAGATCCCAGGTCAGCTCGCCGCCCTCGAGTGGCGCCACGTCGCCGACGTACACGTCGAGCTCGCTCTCGCCGACGCTCGCGTTCACATGCGCCGCGATCGGGTCCGGGCTCTCCCCGCTGCACGGCATCCAGCCTGGACAGTTGTACTCCCGGCTGATCACGATCGGCTCGAAGTTCGCGCTCAGGTTGTTGACGGTGGCCCCAAACACGAGCCCGTCGGCGTCGCTGAGCTCGTAGCTCTCCAGTCCGGCGTCCCCGAGCGCGCGGAAGATCGGCCCGCTCGCGTCGCCGCCGAGGTGCGAGAGCAGAATCGCCGAAGCCTCGAAGGTCAGCGAGTCGCCCACCGCCACGCCCTCAGGCACGCCTGCCGCTGTCGTCACGATCGTCACGCTCGCGCCCTCCGGATCCGACGGCGCAGGATGCTCGCAGGACAACGACAGCGTGAGCTGGTCGCCCGCGAAGTCCATCTCGTCTAGCACGCAAGCCCCGCTGTACTGCAGGTCCACGTCGCCGACCAACACGTTGTCCTCGATCTCCGGAAAGCCGACCAGGCTGATCGAGTAGGTCAGCGGCACCGGGTCGTCGGGCGGCTGGCAGGGCTCATCGTCGTCGTTCTGGTTCGGGAAGACGTCGGCGCAAGCGAGGACGAGGAGCAAGGGCATTAGGAAGGTCAAGGAGCGCAGTCGCACGTCCCTAAAGTACCAAGCCGCGGGAGATTCGATCACGCCCCCGCGAGGATGCCTCGTGAGCGCAGCGCCCCCCGCATCCGCTCTAGCGCCCGCTTCTCGATCTGCCGAATCCGCTCGCGCGACAGGCAGTGCACCTCGCCAAGCTCGGTGAGCGTCATTGGTTCCTCGCCATCGAGCGCAAAGCGCTTGCGAATCACCGCGCCCTCGATCCCCGGCAGCCGCTCGAGCGCGTCGGCCATCTCGCCGAGCACGACCGGTCGATCGAGCACTGCGTCGAGATCGAGCGCGTCCTCGTCCGCGATCGCGTCCGACAGCTCATCGGCGGCCAGCCCCACACGCCGCGCGTTGCCGACGGCCTTGTTGGTGGCGCCGAGCAGACCGGAGAGCTCGCGATCGTTCGGCGCACGCCCATGCTCGGCAGCAAAGGTCCGCTCTACGCGGCCCAGCTGCGCACGCAGGCCGAGCACGTGCGCGGGAACCCGCACGGTCAGCCCATGGTTGGCGAGCGCCCGCGTGATGCCGTGCTTGATCCACCACGCGGCGTAGGTCGAGAACCGCGTCCCGCGAGTTGGATCGTAACCATCGACAGCACGCAGCAGCCCGAGCGCGCCCTCTTGGATC
>DATLLB010001061.1:0-2098 GCA_035538075.1 Enhygromyxa sp. | reverse complement strand
GCCCGCTACAACCCTTGCAAGCGCGGCGCAGATCGGGTGAGGTCGCGCCGATGCTTCCTTCACGCCGCCGAGTCGGACTCGGATCGTGCTCGGCTACGCCTGCGCGCGCTCCGACACCCTCGCTACGCTCGGGCCCAAGGTCCGACTCACCGGCTGCGTGGGGCCGTGCCCTGCTGCTCACCCTCGCGAGCGTCTCGCTGCTTGCCTGTCGGCCGGACTCGACGACCCCGGACGCGCCTTCGGACTCCGACGGGCCAACTCTGAGCGTCGAGTTCCTGCGCGAGACCACGCGCGCGCTCGCGGCCGACGAGCTCGGCGGGCGGCTGCCCGGCAGCGAAGGGGCCAAGCTCGCGACCGCACAGATCATCGCGCTCATGCAGCAGATCGGCCTCGAGCCCGCGGGCGACGACGGCGGCTGGACGCAGACCGTCGGCATGCGCGGCGTGACCGTCGATCAATCAAAGACCACGCTCGAGCTCGGCAGCGGATCGGGTCAGGCTGCGCCGTGGCAGTTCGGTGAGCAGTGGGTCGGGACCAGCTTCACCGCCGGCAGCGAGCACCCGATCGACGCCGAGGTCGTGTTCGTCGGCTACGGCGTGACCGCGCCCGAGCACGGCTGGGACGACTACGAAGGCGTCGACGTGCGCGGCAAGATCGTGCTCGCGTTCGTCGGCGATCCGCCGCTCACCGACGGCCGCTTCGGTGGCGAGGCGATGACCTACTACGGCCGCTGGTCCTACAAGTTCGAGCGCGCGCTCGCAGCCGGGGCCGCGGGTTGTTTGGTCATCCACGAGGACGCGCCCGCTTCGTACGGCTGGAACGTGCCGACCACCAGCTTCTCCGGCGAACGCTTCCACCCGCTCGGACCCGGCGGCTCGATCCCCGAGAGCTTGCCGCTGCAAGGCTGGATCTCCAGCGCCGCCGCCGACGAGATCGCCAAGCAGAGCGGCAAGTCGCTCGCGCAGTGGCACGCCGATGCGCTCGCGCCCGAGTTTGTCGCCGCGTCCACGAACCTGCGCTTGCAGGGCGTGCTGACCACTACCGAGCGACAGGTCGAAGACGTCAACGTGCTCGGCCGCCTGCCCGGCGCGAAGGTGGCCGACGAAGCCGTGATCCTGACCGGCCACTGGGATCACCTCGGCGTCGATCAGAGCAAGATCGATGCGGGTGAGGACGGCATCTACAACGGCGCGATCGACAACGCCAGCGGCATCGCGGTGATCCTCGGCGTCGCTGCCGAGCTGCGTCGTCGCACCGATGCTGGGCAGCCGCTCGATCGCTCGGTCGTGTTTCTCGCGACCACCGCGGAGGAGCAGGGCTTGCTCGGCTCGCGCTACTGGGTCGCCAACCCGACCATGCCGCACGAAAAGGTCGTCGCGGTCATCAACCTCGACAGCATGAATGTCTACGGCGCGACCAAGGCCGTCGAGGTGGTCGGGTGGGGCCAGACCACGCTCGAGGATGATCTGATCCGGCTCGCGCAGGCGCAGGGTCGCACGGTCGTGCCCGACACGCGGCCGGAGGCGGGCAGCTTCTATCGCTCGGATCACTTCCCGTTCGCGCAGGTCGGCATTCCGGCGCTGTACTTTCACAGCAGCATGGACATGGTCGACGGCGGGCGCGAAGCCGGGGACGCGATCGCGGTCGGCGTGCGCGAGCGCTATCATACGCCTGCGGATCAGTTCGATCCGGCGTGGAGCTTCGAAGGGACGCTGCAGGACGCGGAGCTGGTCGTGGCGTTGCTGGGCGAGCTCGGCAAGGCTGGGGTCACGCCGAAGTACAAGCCCAGTAGCGAATTCGCCGGGCTGCGCTGAGTCTCGACCGGCCCGTCTGCACACATTGCTCCGCTGCTGTCATCGCCATCAGTAGACATGCACGTACCCGACCGCGATCGGCAATTCGTTGTCGCCCACCGGACCCGGATCATATCCGAGGCCCAGCTTCCCACCGAGATCCAGCCCCCAACAACGCAGCGCGCCGGTCGAGAGGATGGCACACCCGTGTGAATACTTGCTCGCTACGAGATCGACGAGCCCGCCGAGCTCGAGGTCGCCAACGCTGGCTGGGACTTCGTCGTCCCCGATGTCGGCGGTGTTGC
>DATLLB010001060.1:0-2769 GCA_035538075.1 Enhygromyxa sp. | reverse complement strand
ATCGAGCCCAACCAGGGGATCGTGCTGGTGCCCGATCCGCGGCTCGACAAATTGGTCGAGGTGATCGAGCCCAAGAGCACGGTGCCGACCACGGTCACGTTCGTCGACATCGCCGGGCTGGTCGCGGGCGCGAGCAAGGGTGAGGGGCTCGGCAACCAGTTCCTCGCCCACATCCGCTCGGTCGACGCGATCGCCCACGTGGTCCGCTGCTTCGAGGATCCCAACATCCAGCACGTGGCCAACAAGGTCGATCCGGTCGCCGACGTCGAGACCATCGACACCGAGCTGATCCTGCGTGACATCCAGTCGCTGGAGAAGCGGCTCGAGCGGGCGAAGAAGCAGTCGAAGAGCGGCGACAAGCTCGAGAAGCTCGCGGCCGAGATGCTGCCGCGGGTGATCGACGAGCTCAGCTCGGGCAAGTCGGCGCGCGAGCTGAGCTTCACCGACGACGAGCGCACGATCCTCGACGAGCTCGCGCTGCTCACCGCCAAGCCGATCTTCTACGTGGCCAACGTCAGCGAGGAGCAGCTGGCGGCCGGGCTCGAGGATCCGCTGGTCCAGCGCCTGGTCGCGAAGGTCAAGCCGAGCGGGGCCGAGGTCGTGGTCATCTCGGCCAACATCGAGGCCGAGATCGCGGCGCTCGAGCCCGAGGAGCGGGCCGAGTTCCTGGCCGGGATCGGGCTCAAGGAGCCGGGCCTCAACAAGCTGATCCGCACCGCCTACGATCTGCTCGAGCTGATCACCTACTTCACGGCCGGCGAGAAGGAGTGCCGGGCGTGGACGATCAAGCGCGGGACCAAGGCGCCGCAGGCCGCCGGGGTGATCCACAGCGACTTCGAGCGCGGCTTCATCAAGGCCGAGGTGATCGACTGGCAGACGCTGGTCGAGCTCGGCTCCGAGGCCGCGGCCAAGGCTGCCGGCAAGCTGCGGATCGAGGGCAAGGAGTACGTCGTGCGCGACGGCGACGTCATGCACTTCCGCTTCAACGTCTGATGCTACGTTGGTGCTCGTGATGATCGAGCACCAAGCCCCTCGCACGCCAAGCCGCGGCACGGTGCTCGCGTTGTTTGGGTTTGCGATCGCAAGCGTGCTGCTGCTGGTCACGACGATCCCGTTGTGGATCCGTCTGCTCGTGGTCGGCCTCGCGAGCGGCGCGCTGCTCGGCCAGGCTCGCAAGGCCAAGGTGGCGCACGGCTACGAGGTCGACGGCGAGTCCGTGCGCGAGCTTCGAGCCGGTCAAGTGATCGCGCGCGTGCGTTGGTCGGAGCTGATCGCGGTCTCGATCGTCGCCACGACCAAGGCCGCTTGGTCGCCGGACTTCTTCTGGGTGCTGCACGACGCGGCCGGTCAGCAGCTCGTGGTGCCGCTCGATCGCGCGGCGATGACCAGCTTGCTTTCACGGCTCGGTCGGCTGCCGGGCTTCGATCATCAGGCGGTCATTCGCGCGACCAGCTCGACCAGCAGCGCCGAGTTCACCTGCTGGGAGGGCGAGCCGGGCGATGGCACGCCAGCCGGCGGCGAGCTGCCGTGACCCGTCGATCGGCGCGCTCGAACCAGCGCTCGCAGGCCTCGCACTCGCGCAGCTCGGCGAAGCGCGGGTGGTTCACGGCGTCGTCAGGGTCGTAGCCGTCGCGGTCGAGCGCGCCGCTCATCCGCCCTCGACGAAGCGATCTTTCAGTCCCGACGAGATGTACAGCTTGTCGTCAGGCCCGATGATGATCGCCTCGAGCCCGGGCCGCGACTCGACGAACTCGAGCCCGCGCTCGGGCTCCATCACGCTCACGGCCGTGCAGTAGGCGTCGGCGTCGGTCGCGTTGGCGGCCACCAGCGTGACGCTCTTGGGCGTCTTGTCGGCGGGGATCGGCCAGCCCGTCCGCGGATCGAGGATGTGGGTGTAGTGCACGCCCTCCCACTCGAAGAAGCGCGCGTAGTTGCCCGAGGTCACCACCGCCTCGTCGCGCGCGGTGATGTAGCCGATGCGACCGACGGTCTGCTTGGGATCCTGCACGCCGACGCGCCACGGCTTGTCGCCCTTTTGCCCGCTGACCTGCGTGTCGCCGCCGGCCTCGACGATGTGGTTGGCGAACCCGCGGCTGTGCAGCAGCGCGGCGGCCTTGTCGACCGCGTAGCCCTTGGCGATCGCGCCCAGGCCGATCTTCATGCCGGGCTTGGTCAGGGTCGCGGTACCGGCCGTCGCGTCGACCTCGATCGCGCGCCAGTCGACCAGCGGCAGGCGCTCGGCGATCGCCTCGGGCGAGGGCGGGCGCGAGCCGGGCTCGAAGCTCCACAGCTGGCCGACGCCGTAGAAGCTGACGTCGAACAGCCCGCCGGTGTCGGCCGAGACCGCGCTCGCGCGCGTGAGGATCTCGACCAGCTCGGGTGGAATCGCGACCGGCTCGCCGTTGCTCTGGTTGAGGCGGGTGAGATCGCTGGTCGCTTGCCACTCCGAGGCGATCGCTTCGATGCGGGCGATCTCGGCGATCGCGTCGGTGATGGCCTCGCTGGCCGCGAGCGCGTCGCCGCCTTTGCCGATCCACAGGTTGATCGACACGCGCGTGCCCATCAGCTCGGACTCGGCGTAGATGGTGCCGTCCGCTCGCACGAGCTCGGCGGCCTCGCTCGCGGCCAGCGAGGCCATCACCGACGCGATCGCCGAGATCGCCCGCATCGAAGCGATCGCCTCGGAGTGGCAGGCGACCAGCGATCTCACCCGCCTCAACCAGAGCAACGGCGAGCCGGTCGCGATTCCACCCGAGCTGGTCGAGATCC
>DATLLB010001059.1:0-2522 GCA_035538075.1 Enhygromyxa sp. | reverse complement strand
CCCACCAGGTGATGCCGAGCGACCAAGCCAAGCCATCGCGCTGGCGATCGTACTCGCTGGCGCGCGAGAACACTGCCAGCATCGCGCGCTGAGCTGCATCGTCGGCGTCCTGATTCGACTTCAACACGCGACCGGCGAAGTCGCGCACGTGCGGCCAGAGCCGGACGAACGCAGGGTGAAACGCGTCACGCTCACCGTCGGCGAGCCGCGCCAACAGCTGCGAGAGCTCCCTGCGATCGTCCGGGGTCATTCGCCCGCGACCTCAACAACAGGGGCAGTCGCAGTCGTCGCAGTCGTCGTCGCAGTCGTCACAATCTTCGCAGTCGTCGTCGCACGTGGAGGTTGCCGCCCAGGCCACCGCGGGGACGCCGAGCACGAAGGCCAACAGACCAATGGCTTTCCAGTTCTTCAGCATGGTTTTGCTCGCTCTCTGGCCAGAGTAGGCAGTCGCGCGGGCGAGCGTGACCCGTGTAGGGATGTGCCAACTCACGGGTTTGGACCGCGGTCTGCATCGGCGCGGCGGCCCAGCCACATGCCGACGGCCAGCCACAGGGCGGTCAGCGGCGCGACCACCAACGCGACGGCGCCGAGCGAGAGCCCGAGCGCCTGCAGTCCGGCGAAGGCCCAGCCGGTCAGCGCGTCGCCGCCTCGATAGACCACGGTGTCGATCAGGCTCTTGGCCTTGTAGCGACGCGAGCGATCGACGGCGGTGTAGAGCACCTCGCGGGCTGGTCGCGCGAGCGCATAGTCGCCGGCGCGACGCAGGATCTGAAAGCCGACGAGGCTCGCGAATGCGGGCGCAGCCGCGAGCCCGACCAAGCCGATCAGGCACATGCACGGAAGCGTGGCGAGGGTCAGGCCGAGGCCGATGCGACGGATCACGCGGCCGGTCAGGATCGTCTGCGTGATCAGGCTGGTCACGTTGACGATCAGATCGATCGCCGCGAACACGCTGGTGCGCGTGCGATCGTCGACGAACGCCTCCTCGATGATGCGCGCCTGAATGAAGTACACGGTCGTCGAGCTGATCGTCAGCAGCAGCACATACGCGCAGATACCCAGCAGCAGGGGCGAGCTCAGCAGATCGGGGATCGCCGACCAAGCGCCGCCACCGACGGGGGCTTGTTCGTGCTCGCGCTCGGTGCTCGATCCGCTGGCCTTCATCGCCCACACCGCGGCCTCGAGCAGCACCACGCCGACCAGCGGCAGCACCGACGGCGCGAGCCACCATGACAGCAACCCGCCGAGGGCAGGGCCTGCGATCGCGCCGACCGATCCGCCCACGGAGATCAACCCGAACAGCCGTCGTGCATCGCCGCCGTCGAACAGATCGGCCATCACCGACCAGAACAGCGAGATCACAAACAGGTTGAACACGGACGTCCACACGAAGAACACGCGCGCGGTCCAGATGCGCACGAGCTCGCCGTCGCCCAGCCAACCCTGCATGAGCGCGAAGAACAGCAGCAGGTGCAGCGCGAAGAAGCGATGCACGATCGGGACGATGCGCGCTCGACCGAGCCGCGCGACCGCCAAGCCGTAGAGCGGGACCGCGGCGAGCATCACCAGGAAGGTCGCGGTGAACAGCCAGTGCAGCTGATCGACACCTCCGGCCACGCCCATCGCCTCTCGCAAGGGACGCAGCGTGTAGTTGGTGGTCAGCAGGCAGCAGAACCACAGCGCCGCGGGCAGCACCTTGGCGGCCTCGCCGGGTCGGAGATCGGCGAGTCGCCGCAGCACGGCGCTACGACCCCAGAACATCGTGCGAGGCTTCGCTGCTGCCGGCGAAACTGACTCGCGCGAACCTGGGTCGAGAGCGCCATGCTGCATCGCCGAAGCGTGTTGCGCTCGTTCGCCTCTCTCGCCGCGCTCGCCCCAACGCTCGCCAGCGTTGGCTGCGCTCGCTCGAGCGCGGAACCGGACGCGCCGAGCTCCGAATCGGCGGACAAACCGGCGACGAAGCCCGATGGCCCGCTGACGATCCTGGTGCTCGGCGGCACCGGCTTCCTGGGCCCGCACTTCGTCGACGCGGCGGTCGAGCATGGCCATGTGGTGACCTTGTTCAACCGCGGCAAGACCAACCCGCACCTGTTCCCCGAGCTCGAGAAGCTCAAGGGTGATCGTCGGGCCGGTGATCTGAAGTCGCTCGAGGGCCGCGAGTTCGACGTGATCATCGATACCTCCGGCTATGTGCCCGACGAGGTCACGGCGGTGGCCAAGATCCTCGCGACGAGCGGCCACTATCTGTTCATCTCGAGCGTCTCGGCCTACCGCGATCAGCACAAGGCCGGCCTGCGCGAGGGCGATCCGGTCGCGGTGCACCCCGAGCCCGGCAATCACGACGTCATGAAATTCTACGGACCGCTCAAGGCCGAGTGCGAGGCCGCGGCCGAGGCTGCGATGCCGGGCAGGGCTACCGTGATCCGGCCGGGGTTGATCGTCGGGCCTGGCGATCCGACCGATCGCTTCACGTACTGGCCGGTGCGGCTGGCGAAGGGTGGGGAAGTGATGGCGCCCGGTCA
>DATLLB010001058.1:0-2484 GCA_035538075.1 Enhygromyxa sp. | reverse complement strand
AGGCCCGCGAGTTGTCCTCGGCCGCCAACGCGTACTCGAACGCGGCCGGGAGCTGAACCTCGGCGATGCGGGCCTGCAGCGCGTCGCGCAAGGCCGCGACGTCGCGGCCGCTGGCGATCCACAAGGGTACGCGCACGCTCGAGTCCTGCAGCACGCTGGGGTCGTCGAGGGCCTCTCGCCAGTACTGCACGCCGTGCGTGGGCTGGCCTTGCTCACCGTCGAGCAGCGCCCACACTCGCGCCATCTCGGCGATCGCGGCCGCGAGCTTCTCATCGTGCTTCATCGCGCGAGCGACCCGATGGAGCGGCTCGGCGATCTCGTAGTAGCGCTCTTTCCCGACGGCGAGCGAGCGGACCAAGTGCTCGCGTCGCAGCGCTCGCAGGTGGGTCGAGACGGTCGTGGGTTCGTTGAACGTGGCTTCGGCGATCTCCTTGACCGAGGCCGGAGACCAGCGCTCGGCCAGGAATTCCAGCACCGGTCGCTGGCCCGCGGAGAGCCGCGCCATCTGCTCCTGAAACCATGGCGTGAGCTCCTCGGCCAGGCGATGGAAGTTGCCTTCGAAGTCGTCGGGGTGCTCGGGATCGAGGTTGTGGAAGAGCATCGCGATCACGCGCGGGCTCCCGCCGACGAGGTGATGCGCCGCGCGGACGTGCATGCGCGCGACGTCGGTCTCCAGCCACGCCTCCAGCTTCGCGCGCTCGTGCACGCGGGCGAGCTGGAGCAGCATCTCTTGGCACTGCGCAGGCGCGAGCGGCTGCAGCGGGTGCACGACGAAGGTCCCGTGAAAGGGCTCGGTCTGCTTGCTCAGCGCGATCGCAGAGTGTGCGGTGGCGAAGATCGACCAGCCACGCTCGGTCTGCACGATCCTGCGCAGGCGTGCCTGGGCCTTGCGGCCGAGATCGCGGAACATCGCGTCGAGGTTCTCGAGCATCACCAGCAGCGAGCGCCCGGCCAGTCGGGCGCGGATCATCGCAACCAGCATGTCGGCGGCCTCGCTGGCCTCGCGCCCGCGCACGGCTTGCAGCTGCGCAGCGACCGGTGGCTGCGAGTGATCCTGCGGCAGCTGCTCGAGCACCCGGGCCAGCAGGTGGACCAGCGAGCTTGGATGAAACTCCTCGGGCAGCGCGACCACGACCAGGCGCCCGCGCAGCTGTTCGTTCGCACGCACGCGCGCCTCGACGAGCGCCAGCAAGTGACTCTTCCCGACGCCTCGCGGACCGACGAGCAGATCGAAGCGACCTTGCCCGCTGGCGATCGCCGCGGTCAGGTTGCCGACCATCCGGGCGAGCAGTGGTCCATGCGCGACGGTCAGCCGCTCGAGCAGCTCGGGGGCGACCAGCCGCGGCGAGAAGCGAGACGAACGCGGCCTCATAGACCGCGCTCCCGCAGCCAGAACTCGCGCAGCAGTCGGAGGCGGAACTCGTGCTTGCCTTCGCTGCGCACGATGTAGAAGTCGTCGATGAGGTGACGCAGAAGATCGGACAGCAGCGTGCGGGTGGTCGGGCCGGGCAGGCGCTCGAGCAGCTCGTTGAGCGTCTGCCCCGGCTGCAGCGCGAGCGCGTCGAGGATCGCACAGGCGAGCTCGGCGTCCTTGCTGCCGAAATTCTGCTCGATGCGCTCGGTGTAGTAGCGGAGGTCGAGCGGATCGCCGGGCGGCTCCACGGCCCTGCTGAACTCGGCCTCGACCGCGCGCACGTCCACGCGCGCGTGCGCCTTGAGACCCTCGACCAGCAGCTGAATGATCATCGGGTGGCCTTCGCTGAGCTCGATGATCGCGTCGACCACCTCGGCACTCACGTCGAGCGCCGCGCCACGAAGCAGCGCCGCGGTCACCAGCCGCGCGTTGGTCTCGTCGAACAACGGCACGATCTCGACGGCCACGTCGTTGAGCGCCCGGTTGCGGTGCCCGGCGTTGCGCAGGCGTCGTTCCATCTCCGGGAGCCCGATCGAGCCGGTCAACACCATGCGCACGTGCTGATACTTCTGACGGGCCGCGCGGAGCGAGTCCAGCAGCGCCATCGCGTCGCGCTCGTGGCCGTTCAACGCCAGCTCGCTGATGAAGTAGGTGAACTCGTCCCAGACCAGCACCACCAGCCGGCCCTCCGCCTGCGCGTGCTCGTCGAGGTCCGCGAACACCTGATCCAGCAGCTTTCGCCAGCTCAGCTCGCCAAGCTCGATTCTGAAGTCCTTGATCTCGACGATGCCGAGGCTCGCGAGCACCGCTCGACCGCGTGCGGCCACGCGGGTGAAGCTGCGAAGCTGCGCCTCGACGTCTTCGAACAGCGCGCGGGCGAATTGCACGACCGAGTCGACATCCTCGAGGTCGCGCGCACGCACGATGAAGCGCGCGGGCGGGAAGGCGATCATCCGCTTGGTGATCGACGTCTTTCCGATCCGGCGAGGCGCAAGCAACGCGATGCTCTGCGTCTCCAGCTTGTTCCAGTACCGCGCGATCAGCTCATCACGCCCAAGCACATGCTCCGG
>DATLLB010001057.1:0-36731 GCA_035538075.1 Enhygromyxa sp. | reverse complement strand
GGCTTGGGTCGCGGCCGTGCTTGGGGCCGCGGCTTTTGTGCAGGCTCGCTCGCGGACGTGACCACCCAGCCCGGCGGCAGCTTGTTCGGCTGCCGATCGAGCTCGCGGTGCACCTCGAACACCGGCTGGTAATCCGGCTCGGGTGGCGGCGCAGACTCGGGCTCCGCTCGCTCGTAGATCACCCGCTCGACCCCATGGATCTCCGCCGCATCCGGCAGCGTCCGCACGTCGGGCACGACCAGATCGTCGATCGGCTCGGGCTCGGGTTTCGGCGCGGGTGCGGGCTTGCTCTCGAGCGCGGGCGCAGGCGGCCGTGGGCCGCTGCGCCGACCATGGACCTCGATGCCGACGAAGCGAGCGCGCGCCTCCATGACCTTGGCCACGTACGCGTCGCTGTACTCGGGAAACGCCTGGCCCGACTCGATCCACTTCTTCACGTTGCCGGGCCCCGCGTGATAGGCCGCGACCGCGAGCTGCTCGTCGCCGAACTTCTTGCGCATCTCCGCCAGGTACAGCGCGCCCGCACGCACGTTGAACTCGGGATCGTAGGCGCGAGCGCTCGCCTCACCCATGCGCTTGGCCAGGTACGCGGCGGTCGAGGGCATCAGCTGCATCAGCCCGCGAGCGCCGGCCGGCGACTTGGCTTTGGGATCGAAGCGACTCTCGACCCAGATCATCCCGTTGAGCAGCGCCGGATCGAGCTGATGCTCGGCGGCCGCCTTGGCCACGATGTCCTGCACCGCGAGGATCCGCGCCTGCTCGTCCTCGCTGAATTGATCGAGCGACGCGGTTGGTGGGGCGGACTCGGCGCTACGGGTCGGTCCCGCGCTACCGGTCGTGATCGCACAACCACTGAGCGCGAGGATCACGCCCGCCGTCGCGATCCCCAGCGCCAAACCGACGTGCACATTCGAGGTGAGCCGCAGCCGCTGCATCGCCGGCACAGTAGAGAAGCCCTGGCGATCGCCGAATTTATCGACAAACCCGGGGCCTGCGACGCGTCGAGGCTATACATCCGTCCCGTCTCGCGCCCGAGCTTGACCCCCGACCGCAGATCCATATTCTTCGCCTCCCCGCGCACACGATCGCGCCGGGCCCCGGGGCTTGGGTCGAAGCCCCCGCCGAGACGAGCGCATCGTCATCGAAGAGTTGCGACAGTGAGCGATCAGGCCATCATCAAGACCGGCGGCAAGCAGTACCGCGTCGCCGTGGGCGACAAGCTGCGCATCGAGAAGCTCGACAGCGCGGTGGGCTCCCCCGTCGAATTCAACGAGGTACTGTTTCTCGGCCAGGGCGCCGACGCCAAGGTCGGCACCCCGCTGATCCCCGGCGCCAAAGTCAGCGCCACCATCAAGGCCCACGGCCGCGGCAAGAAGCTGGTCGTCTACAAGTTTCGCCGCCGTAAGAACTTCCGGCGCAAGAACGGCCACCGCCAGTCCTTCACCGAGATCGAGATCACCGGCATCTCGGCCTGAGCTCAGGCCCGCAGGAGACCCATCCATGGCACACAAAAAAGGTCAAGGCTCGATCAAGAACGGCCGCGACTCCAACGCCCAGTTCCGTGGCGTGAAGAAGTTCGGCGGTCAGCAGGTTCGGGCTGGCAACATCATCGTTCGTCAGGTCGGCTCCTCGTTCTGGGCCGGCGACGGGGTCGGTCGCGGCCGCGACTTCACCCTGTTTGCGACCCGCGACGGCGTGGTCCGCTTCTACATGGGCGGTACCAAGGACAAGCGGCGCTCCTACGTCGCGGTCGATCCGGTGGCCACCGCCGAAGCGGCCGAGTGAGCTCGCCGCTAGCCTCTCGTTCACGGCTCTCTTGACCCGTTGCGGTCTCGAGAGCCGTTCGTATGTCGAGACCATGCGCTTCATCGATCGCGTCCGCATTCAAGTCCGTGCCGGCAACGGCGGCGATGGAGCCGTCGCGTGGCGCCGCGAGGCGCTCGTGCCCAAGGGCGGTCCGGCTGGCGGTGATGGTGGCGACGGCGGCGACGTGTGGTTCGTCGCGGACACCCAGCTCTCGACCTTGCTCGATCTCAAGTACCGCCAGCACCACGAGGCCGAGAATGGCCGGCCCGGCGGCGGCAGCAGCAAGAACGGCAAGGCCGGCGAGGATCTGGTGATCCGCGTCCCGGTCGGCACGGCGATCTACTACGAAGGCGAGCTCGGCGAGCACCAGCCCTGGCGCGACGATCCGGACGGCATCCACGTCGAGGTCGACGACGACGACGAGGGCATGGAGAACGTCTGGATCGTCGATGGCCGCGTGGTCCATGTCGACGACGGCACCTCGGACGAGCTCGATCCCGGCGAGCTGACCGACGCGCGCGCCGAGCTGCTCGAGCTCGGTGCTCCACCCGAGGTCGTCGCGGCTGGCGAGACCATCATGAGCGGCGCACAGAAGCGCAACATCCGGCCGCGGCCGAAGCGGCGCCGCCTCGAGCACACGCCGGGCGAGCTGCTCGGCGATCTCGATCACGACGGCGATCGCCTGTGTGTCGCGCAAGGTGGCATCGGCGGACGCGGCAACACGCACTTCCGATCGTCGACCAACCGCACGCCCGATCGCGCCGAGCCAGGCACCGAGGGCGAGGGCATGTGGTTGCGGCTCGAGCTCAAGCTGCTCGCCGACGTCGGGATCGTCGGCTACCCGAACGTCGGCAAGTCCACGCTGATCAGTCGGATCTCGCGCGCACGCCCGGAGATCGGCGCCTATCCATTCACCACCTTGGTCCCGCAGCTCGGCGTCGTGAGCTTGCCGGGCGATCGCAGCATGGTGGTCGCCGACGTGCCCGGGCTCGTCGACGGAGCCAGCGAAGGACGCGGCCTCGGCCACGAGTTCCTGCGTCACCTCGAGCGCACGCGCGTGCTCTTGCATCTGCTCGCGCCCGATCCTACGCCCGGTCGCGAGGTGCTCGCCGACCTCGACGCGCTCGAGGGCGAGCTGCGTCGCTACGGACCGATGTTCGAGGGCCGGCCGCGAGTGGTCGCGCTCAACAAGATCGACACCGAGGAAGGCGAGGCGCTGATCCGGGAGACTCGTCGAGCGCTGCGCGAGCGCAACATCCCGCTGTTTCCGATCAGCGCTGCGACCGGAGAAGGCACCGAGGCCCTGCTCGAGGCTCTGTGGCGGCGTCTCGAGCTGGTTCGCCAGCGCGAGCAGTCCGAGTCGAAGCCGGGTACATGACCGCCGCCGCGGGTTCCTTCACGACAAAGCAGAACGCTCGAAAACTTGTCCCTAGCCGGTCACTGAACGTGCGCGCTCGGGCCTGATCAGGGCTCGTGCGATGCTGGCGAGGCTTCGGGGCCCCTGATAACGTAGTGGGGTGTCGCGTTCCAAGTGGAGCCCTCGCGCGTGGACCTTGCTCGCGGCCTCGTGGGTCGTGTTGGTCTTGATGATCCTCGCGAGCCCGGCGACCAACGCCGCGCCGCCACCCGCTTCGCCGCCCGCCACTGGTCAAGCGATCCCGCCCGAGGGTCTGCCCGGCACGAAGCCCGCCGAGCAGCCGACCGATCCCGCGACCGACGGTGCGGGCGAGAGCGAAGAGGATCTCTTTCAGACCACCGACACGCCCGAGGGCGTCGACAGCAGCAAGCGCGAGAGCGAGATCTACGGCGCACGCATCGACGGCCTGCAGGGTGACGTCGACGATCTCAAGGAACGGATCTTCCGCAGCAAGGCGCGGCTCTCGGTGCTCAAGGAGACCGTGCTGCACGGCGTGCTCGCGGGCAGCAAGGTCGTGATCGTCCATCGCAACCTGATGGGCTCGCAGTTTCGCCTGACCAAGGTCGCGGTGATCCTCGACGGCGCGCAGATCTACGCGCGCACCGACGACAGCGGCACGCTCGATCAAGAGGACGAGCTGACCGTGCTCGACGGCAACATCGTCCCCGGGCCGCACACGATCACCGTCGAGCTCACCTACCAAGGCCAGGGCTTCGGCGTGTTCAGCTACCTCAACGGCTACACGTTCACCGCCCGCGGCTCGCACAACTTCACCGCGCCGGAGAACGGCGCGCTGCGGCTGATGAGCTCGGGCTTCGAGAAGGGCAACCTGACCACCGAGATGAAGGATCGGCCGGCGGTCGACTGGCAGGAGATCCCGCTCGACGCCTCGGGCAAGCCGATGCCGCAGGCTCAGCGCAAGTCGAAGAAGAGCAGCAACAGCAAGAAGAAGTCGCAGCAGAAGCCGGCCGCCAAGAAGCCGACCGAGGCCGAGGCCGAGCCCACCGAGCCGGCCGAGCCAGCCGCGGACAAGCCGGCGGCGGACAAGCCCGCGCAGCAGCCGGGCGCGCAGAAGCCCGCGGCGCAGAAGCCCACCCCGCAGAAGCCGGCCGCGCAGAAGCCCAAGGCGGCCGAGGGGCAGTGAGCGAGGCGTTCGCACGCACGAGCGGTGAATCGACGATGGTGCGCACCCGCAATCCGTTCTTCGTCGTGCTGAGCCTGGCGGCCGTGCTGTTCGCGTCCGAGCTCGCGAGCGTCAACACGGCCGAAGCTTCGCCACCCCGACGCTCGCGCGAGTTCGATCTGGCCGTCGCGATCGATCGCATCGAGGAGATCGAGTCGGTGCTCGCCGCCGCCGAGCAGGCCGCCAACGACGAGCCCGAGGCGACCGAGGAGCAGCTGGCCAAGCGCCTGGTCAAGGGCCAGCTGATGCTGGTCGAGCACGACTACGAGCGCGGCGCGATCGTGTTCCTCGATCTGCTCGAGAACCACGCCGGCAGCCAGGCGGCCAGTCAAGCGATGCACTTCCTCGGCGAGGCGCTGGTCCTGCTCGAGATGGATCGCTGGGCGATCGAGTGCTTCGAAAAAAACCTGCGCGACAACAGCAACGACGGCGCGCGCTTCCACCAGCGGTCGATGGCGTTCATGTTCGATCTCGCGGTCCCGCGCCGCGAGGAGGGCTTCGCTCGCCGGCCCGGGCTCTCGGCCACCCCAGAGGTTCGCGCGCGGCTCGAGGCGATCGGCATGAGCGTCGAGATCGCGCCGCCCGAGGGCAAGACCGACGACGCGATGATGCAGCGCATCGCGGTCGCGGTCGAAGCGATCCCGGTCGAGTCCCGCGAGCTCCAGCTGCGCTACGCCTACGGTCGCTGGCTGTACTTCCAGGGCCAGCACGACGCCGCGATCGCCTCGCTCGACAGCGTCTCGCCGGTCGACGTGCCGATCGGTGGCGGCCCCGGGGCCAAGTGGCGGGTCCGCGCCGCGTACCTGGCCGCGACGGCGACTTTGGCCAAGGGCGACATCGACTCGGCGATGGGCCGCTTCGCGAGCATCACCGGCGCCAACCCGCAGGACGAGCGAGACAAGCGGATCGTCGAGCTCGCGTGGATGGCCCGCGCACGCATTCATCACGACCTCGACGAGACCGACCTCGCGGTGCGAGCCTACCGAGCCATCTCCCGCGACTCGCCGTTCTTCCCCGAGGCGATGTACGAGACCGCCTGGACGCTGCTCGCCGCCGGCAACCATGACCGCGCGCTGCAGGCCCTCGATCTGCTGCTCGTCTACGATCCCGACAGCCCGATCGTGCCCGAGATCAAGCAGCTGCGCGGCAAGGTCAAGATCCAGATGCGCAACTGGCCGGAGGCCGAGAACGAGTTCTTGGCGCTGCGCCGCGAGTTCGACGAGCTGTCCAAGCACCTCGGTCGTTCGCTCGAGGCCAAGGCCGACGCCGCCGAGTACTTCGCGGCCGTCGCCGCCGAGGACATGCAGCACTTCTCGCTCGGCGCGGTCATGCCGGTCGAGGCCGTGCCGGTCGCCGAGGGCCTGCCACGCGCGGTGCAGACCGTCGAGCTCGCCAACGAAGTCGGCGAGGTCGAGCAGATGCTGTTCGAGACTCAGACGCTGCTCGCCCGCATGGAGGAGGCGGTCGAGGCCAAGGAGCGCGCGCGGCTGTTCACCGATCTCGGCGCCCACCTGGCCTCGCTCGACTCCACCGATCGCGAGATCGTCGAGCTCAAGGAGAAGCTCTTGGTGCTCGCGCGCGCGGGTGTGTCGGGGGCCGGGCTCGCCGACATCGAGGCCCAGCGGCAGGCGCTGCGCAAGCGGGTCGACAACCCGCTCGGCGACGGCAGCTCGCGCGACGAGACCACCGCGGGCCTGCGCGAGCGAGCGGAGGAGCTGCATCAGCTCGACCTCACGGTGCAGGCCCTGCGTGCGCAGCTGATAGCGACCGAGCGCTACTACGAACAGACCCGCGACGCGCAGCGCATCGACTCGCAGGGCTTCTTGAACCAGGCCGCAGAGCTGCGCGACGAGATCGCGGCGCTCGAGCGCGAGGTCGAGGTCATGGAGGCCGAGATCGAGCAGGCCCAGACCGCGCTGCGCTTCGATGATCCCTGGGTGACCGCGGAGCGCAAGGCGCTGGACGAGTACTCGGACTTCCTCGATCGCGCGTTCGCGGCCCTGCAGCAGGCCAAGCCCGACGCGGCCGCGCAGAAGGTCTGGGATCGCACCAACACCATGCGCACGCGCGTGGTCGAAGGTCGCGCGCGGCTCGACAGCGCCGCTGGCCGTCGCTTGCAGCGGGCCATCCAGATCCTCCGCGAGGAGCGAGTTAACCTCGACAACTACGACGTCGAGCTGGCCGGCAAGAAGACCGAGGCCCGCGAGCTCGTCGGTGAGGTCATGCAGGCCAGCTACCGCGACGTCGTCGGCGAGCTCGCCAACCTCGTCACGCGCTCGGAGGTCGGCCTGCTCGACGTCGCGTGGGCGATTCAAGAGGTCGAGGCCGAAGAGATCCGTAGGCTCGAGCAGAACCGATCTCGCGACATCCGCGAGCTCGATCGCGTGCTCGAGCAAGCGCTGGAGGACGGGCAATGAGGCGTAGTTGGTTGCCGCTCTCGATCGCGAGCTTGATCGTGGTGCTCGGCTCGCCCGCGCAGGCCTCGCGACCCAAGAGCGAGACGCCTGCCCCCGAGCAGCTGCTCGGTCGCCCCGGCGAGCCGGGCTCGGGCGTGGGCCGGATCGTCGAAGGCGGCGGTGACCCCAACCGCCTCCAGGCGCCGCTGCCCCGCCGGCCTCGCAACGAAGACGAAGCCAAGGCGATCGAGGAGCTCGAGTCCATTTACGAGCGCTTCAACGCGGCCGCGACTGCGACCGAGGACACGCTCCGCGACCAGCTGGTGATCGAGGCCGAGAAGGGCCGCGAGGCGCTCGGCGATCACTACGACGAGCAGATCAAGGAGCACCGCGCCCAGGCCCGAGTGCTGCGCAGCAAGGCCATCACTCGCTACGAAGACTTCTTGAAGCTGCACCCCAACGACGCGGCCTGGACCCCGGAGATCATGTTCCGGCTGGCCGAGCTGCACTTCGAGTCCTCGCTCGAGCGCTACCAACGGCAGGAAGAGGCTTGGCAAGAGGAGCTGGTCGCGCTCGAAAAGCGCAAGGAGGCGGGCGAGCAGAACGTGCCCGATCCCAGCCCCTCGCCGAAGGTCGACTATCAGCGATCGATCGAGCTGCTCGCGGGGGTCGTGACCGGCTTCCCCAGCTACGCGCTCAACGACGCCGCGCTCTACCGCATGGGCGTGCTGCTCTACGAGAGCGAGCAGTACGATCCGAGCCGCCAGGCATTCCTGGCGCTCTCGTGCAGCAACCGCTACGCGGTGCCCAATTCCGACTTCTCCAACGTGGTCCCGGCCTCGAGCTTCCGGACCGGCGACTACGCCAATTGCACGCCGCTGACCGACAAGAGCGGGTTCGTGGCCGAGGCTTGGCTGCGCGTCGGCGAGCTCCACTACGACGTCGACGAGCTCGACCCGGCGCTCGAAGCCTTCGCGCAGGCGCTCGGCACCCCCGGCAGCCCGCTCTACGCCCCCGCGCTGATCCGCATCGCGTGGACCCGCTATCTCAAGCGCGACTTCGTCGGCGCCGTCGCCCGCTTCGACGAGTACATCCTCTACGTCGACTCGCTCAAGGGCACCCCCGCGTACGCCGACGAAGCGGCGTACCGCGACGAGGCCATCACCTGGATGGCCAAGACCTACAACGAAGACGACTGGGACGGCGACGGCCGCCGCGATCGCGTTCGCGGCCTCGCGCGGCTCGAGCAGGACTACGCCGAGCGCAAGACCGAGCCGCACGTGCCCGAGATCTACGCCGCGTACGCCGATCTGCGCGCGTTCGAGACCGAGTTCCAGGACGCGATCCAGATCTACGAGCTCGCGCTCGCGCGCTGGCCGTTGGCCGCTGCCGCGCCCGAGATCCAGTTCAAGATCCTCGAGGCCTGGAAGGCGCTGCGTGAGGACAAGCAGATCACCGCGGCCCGCGACGCGCTCGCGACCAACTACCTGCGCGGCACCACCTGGTACTACGCCAACGAGAACGATCCCGACGCGATCGAGCGCGCGTTCAAGCTGGCCGAGGATGCCTTGGTCGCGACCGCCGTCGATCACCAGGCCCGCGCGCAGGCGCTGCGGACCGACGGTCGCGTCGAGGAAGCCAAGAAGGAGTACGCGATCGCGGCGCGAGCCTACGCGGCGTATCTCGAGCGCTTCCCCAACACCCAGAGCTCCTACGAGTACCGCTACAACTACGCCGACTCGCTGTTCTACTCCGATCAATTCTTGGAGGCCGCCAAGCAGTTCGCCGTCGTCCGCGACTCGAACATCGACAACCGCCTCCAGGCCGACGCGTCCGAGGGCGTGGTCTCGGCGCTCGAGGCCTACGCCGATCTGCAGATCGCCGCGGGCAAGTACACGGTCCCGGAGATGCCCAAGGATCCGGCCGCCGGGCCCTACGAGCCGGTCGAGCTGCCGCCGCTCGCGGCCGCGCTGCAGGACGCCTACGACCGCTACGCCGAGCTCAACCCCGACAGCGAGACTTCGGCCTCGATCCTCTACAAGTCGGGCGAGATCAGCCAGCGCCACCACCAGTTCGCCGACGCGCGCGATCGCTTCCAGCGGGTCATCGATCGTCACTGCGGCGAGGACATCGCGATCAACGCCGGCTACGCGATCATCGACGGCTACTCGGTCCAGGGCGATCTCGCCAACACCAGCGCGACCGTGCAGATGCTCGAGAGCAAGTCCTGCGGGAGCGGGGCCGCGAAGACCGAGTTCGCCGGCAAGCTGCGTTCGATCGCGCAGGCCGTGATCTTCCAGGAGGCGACGCTGTTGTTCGAGGCCGGCGAGTTCGAGGCCGCCGCCGATCGCTACGTCGCGCTCGTCAACGAAGCGCCCGACGATCCCAACGCCGACAACGCGCTCAACAACGCCGCGGTCGCCTACGAGAACATCGGCCGCTTCGACAGCGCGTCGAAGACCTACGAGCGCATCTACACCACCTACAAGCCGTGCAGCTCGCCCAAGCTCAAGGACGGCGACAAGTGCAGCGAGTTCGCCGATTACGCGCTGCTGCGGACCGGCTTCAACCACGCGCGCTTCTTCGAGTTCGAGGACGCGGTCGCCGATTACCTGGTGCTGGCCACCGCCGAGGACTACGAGAAGAGCGAGTACCGGCTGACCGCGCTGCGCAACGCCGCGAGCCTGCAAGACAGCCTTCAGCAGTACGAGAAGTCGGCCAAGCTCTACTACGAGGTCGCGAAGAAGGCCGACAACCCGAGTGAAAAGGCCGAGGCCGTGTATCGAGCCGCCGAGGTGCTCGAGAAGTCCGGCGACGACAAGGCGACCATCGCCGCCTACAAGAAGTACCTCAAGGAGCACGGCGGCCAGGCTGATCAGGCGGTGCGCGAGGTCGAGGCTCACCTGCGCCTCGGTCAGCTCTACCGCGACGGCAAGGATCGCAAGTCGGCCGAGAAGGAGCTGCAGGCTGCGATCGATCTGTTCACCGCCCGCGGCCTGCAACCCGGCACGCCCGAGGCCGCGCTGCCAGCTGAGGCGCAGTTCATCATCGCCGAGTACAAGCTCGAAGACGTGATGAAGATCAAGCTCAACTCGGCCAACAGCAAGAAGCTGGAGACCGAGGCCAAGAAGCTGTTCGACAAGCTGCTCGAGGTCACCGCCGACTACGACAAGGTGTTCGGCTACCGCTCGCTCGACTGGGTGCTCGCGGCCATGTATCGGCGCGGCTACGCGTTCGAGACGGTGGCCAACACGGTCATCGACGCGCCCGTGCCCTCGTCCCTGAAGAAGGGCAGCGAGGCCTACTACGCCTACAAGATCACCATCCAAGATCAGATGGAGCCGTTCATCACCAAGGCGATTGGGCTCTACGAAGAGTGCGTCAAGCGCAGCAAGGAGTACCGGATCAACAACGTCTGGACTTCGCGTGCGCTCGAGCGGCTCAACGTCTACCGCGCGTCCGAGTACCCGCTCGTGCGCGACGCCGCCTTGACCCTCGAGCTGGAGGATCGTCGATGAGGACCACGTTGCTCGCGTTGCTGCTCACGCCTGCGCTCGCGCTCGGCTGCGCCAAGGACTCTGGCAAGACGAGCGAGTCGCCGGACGAGCTCGAGCTCCCGCCCGAGAACAAGGTCGCCGACACGGCCAAGTCCAAGCCGGAGAGCAAGCCCAAGCAGGCCAAGGACGAGAAGGTCGCCGCCAAGAAGGTCGAGCCGAAGAAGCCCGACGTCGCGCATCCGCAAGACCGCGATCAAAACCTCGAGAAGGCCAAGATGAAGCGCTCGCGGGAGAAGAGCGCCAAGGCCAAGCAGCTGCTGCGCGGCGGACAGAACGATCAGGCGATCACCGAGGCCCGCAACGCGCTGCGCGAGCACGAGCAGAACGTCGAGGCGATGCTCGTGATCGCCGAAGCCTTCTACAAGCAGGGCAAGCACGAGCTCGTGCAGTCGGTCACCGGCTCGATCCTCAAGGTCGATCCGAAGATCCTGACGCCCGAGGAGAAGTCGCAGGCCTACAACTTGATGGGCTTCGCGTACCTGCAGGCGGGCAAGCGCACCGATGCCTTCACCGCCTTCAAGAACGCGGCCGAGACCGATCCGAACAACGCCTCGGCGTGGAACAACCTCGGCGTCCAGTACATGTGGCGCGGCGACAACAAGACCGCCGAGTCGTGCTTCGAGTACGCGGTCACGCTCGACGGCAAGTTCGCCGAGGCCCAGCTCAACTGGGGCGCGGCGCTGCGGACCAACGGCAAGTTGGTCGAGGCCGAGTCCGCGTTTCGGGCGGCCGCCAAGCTGCGGCCCGATTGGGCCGAGGTCCACTTCAACCTCGGCGTGCTGTACCTCGACGCCGAGCAGATCTCGAACCTCGACGAGCTCGCCAAGCTCGACGCTGCGATCGCCGAGTTCGAGAAGTACAAGGATCTCGTCAACAAGGGCGGCTCGTCGCTCGAGCGCAGCAGCAAGAAGTCGCGTGGCTCGAGCGACGCGATGGGCAACGAGCTGGTCTCGATCGCGCAAGCGGACCTCTACATCAAGGCCGCGAACAAGGGCATCGAGTCCGAGGAGCGTCGACGCGAGCGCGAGCAGAAGCGCAAGGATCGCGAAGCCGAGCAACCCGAAGAGGGCGAGCCGACCGAAGCTGCGGCGAGCGGCGAGCAACCGAGCGAGCAGCCCCAGCCTGCGCAGCCGCAAAAGCCCGGCGGCGAGCAGCCTCAGCCTGCGCAGCCCAGTCAGCCCGCGCAGCCGCAGAAACCAGGCGGCGCACAGCCACAGCAGCCGCCCGCGAATCAACCTCAACAGCCGCCGCCCAGCCAGCCCGCGCAGCCGCAAAAGCCAGGCGGTGAACAACCGCCTGCCAACCCACCTAAGCCGGGCGGCGAGACGCAGCCCGCGAAGCCGCAGCAGCCGCAGAAGCCCGGTAGCGAGAAGCCCGCGGATCCTCCGCCGAGTGAGAAGCCGCAGGCTCCAGCCAAGCCGCAGCAACCGCAGCAACCTCAACCGCAGAAGCCGAAGCCTCAAAAGCCCGGTAGCTGAGGCAGATCCTCGAGGATTGTTAGCCGTTCGTCGCCCTCTGTCCGTGCGATCTCCAACGCAAACTCCCTCGTGCATGAGCGTAGAGCGCGATCATCACGATCCCGAGCGTGACGCGGACCCCCGAAACGACACTATCCCTCGCACCCGGCTCCGATCTAAGATGCCCCAGCCCGCACGACGGCGTTCCATCGCGCTCTTGCCGATTTTGATCGACTCGTCGTCTCCCCTCCGCGACCTCGCGGAAACCGACGAAATGAAAAATTCTTGGGAACCTGCTCTGGCGAGCGCACACGATGGCTCGTCTGAATTAGCCCCCCAAAACATGGGAGTTGCGCCGTGTTGACACGAACGCTTGCTTTTTCGGTCTTGGCAGTCGCTGGAGTTTTGTCTACGATGCTGCTTCCTTGCCGGGCACTCGCACAGGATCCGACACCGGAAGGTGGAGCCGAGGCGAGTGCTTCGGAGCCGGCATCGCCGACCTCGTCAAGCAAGCCGGGCGGTGGCAAGCGGATCAACCTCGACGACGAATTCCTGGTCGAGGGCAAGCTCGAAAAGCCGAGTGCCTTCTTCGTCTTCAAGCGATCCGCGCTGGAGTACGACTGGGCTCGTCTGGACGCGCAATTTACGCCGCTAGTACTTGAGTCCGTGCAAGATCCTCTGTTCTAATACCTAGGTCATAGGCGCACTGAGCGCCCGCGACATCCCTCGGGAGCATCGCTCCCACCCTCTCAACAACCGTCGCAACCGCGACACCACAAGCCCTCGGGCAACGCAGCACTCGGGCAACTTAGCCAGCCCCTCAGGAGGACACCGGTCATGGGTGACTTTGCAACGTTCTACGCAAACGGCGGCGTGTTCATGCACACCATTGCCCTTTGCGCGGTCTTGGGCCTCGCCGTCACGGTCGAGCGCTTCATCTTTTTGTTCTTCCGTTTCAACATCAACGGACAGCAATTCTTCAACCAGATTCAAAAGCTGGTGATGGCGAACAACATCGATCGCGCCATCAAGCTCTGCAACGCGGCCGACAAGGCTGCGCTCGCTCGCGTGGTCAAGGCCGGCCTCACCCGCGCCAACAAGAGCGAAGCCGACATCTCGTCGGCGATCGAGGAGTCGATGCTCGAGGTCGGTCCCGCGATCAACAAGCGCGTCTCGACGATGCCGGCCATCGCCAACATCGCCACGCTGCTCGGTCTGATCGGAACCATCTTCGGCATGTTGGAAGCGTTCGCGGCGGTGGCCGACGCTCCGGCCGACCAGCGTTCGACCGCGCTCGCTCGCGGTATCGGTATCGCCATGAACACCACGGGCTTCGGTCTGATGGTCGCGATTCCGATGCTCGCGGCGCACGTGTTCATCGCGGGTCTCGCCAAGAAGATCTCCGACGAGATCGAGCTCTACTCGGTCAAGCTCGAGAACCTGCTCGCGGCGCGCGTGCGTCACAGCTGATCTCGATAGTTGTCCGAGTGCTGCCCTCCGATCGCGGGAGGGCGAAACATCCTCCCGCGATCGGCCACTGGCACCGGCCAAACCATCACGCCCCTCGACGATTGAGAGCCCACCATGCCACGCGTCAGGAAAGATAACGAAGTCCCGGTCGAGGAAGCCAACGTGCTTCCGGTCATGAACATCATGTTCTTGTTGATCCCGGCGCTGCTGCTGGCCATGGAGGTAGCGAGCTTGGCGGCCGTGGCCGTTTCGCCGCCGAAGTTTGCCGCCGCTCCGTCCGAGAAAAAGGAAGAGGAGAAGAAGGAAGAGAAGCCCTTGCAGTTCAAGGTCTTCATCCTCGACGACGGCTTCCGGGTCACCACCGCCGCGCAGCAAGAAGGCGCGGAGGCTGGCAAGGCGCAAGACAGCACGGGCCCGAGCATTCCGCTCGCCAAGCCGGGCTCCGACATCACGGATTACGAACGCTACGACTACATCGCGCTCGAGGCCAAGGCCAAGGAGCTCAAGGCCAAGGCCAAGCACGAGACCGTCGTGACGATCAGCGCAGAGAACAACATCCCGATGGCGGTGTTGATCAAGACCATGGACGCGGTGCGCGGCTCCGACTGCAAGCTGCTGATGGTCAAAGAAGACGAGCCGCTGCCCGAAGAGTGTCTGTTCTACCAACCCATCGTCGAGGCCGGCGCTGGCTGAGCCCATCAACCCGAGTTCGGTACAGGAGCCGTCGCCATGACCCCCGAAGAACTGTTCCAGGCCAAGAAGGAAGTCAAGAAGGCGCAGCGTCGCCTGAAGAAAGAGGATCCGGCGGTCCTCGGCATGACCTCGCTGATGGACATCGTCTCCATCATCGTAGTCTACCTGCTCAAGACCTACGCGTCCGACCCGGTTCTCATCACGCCGATCGCCGAGCAGAAGATCCCGCTGTCCAGCATGGACGCGCCGATCACCGAAGGCATCCCGGTCTACCTGTCCTCGCGCGAGATGGTCTTCATGGAGAAGCCGATCGCCCAGCTGACCGACGGCGAGCTGCCGGCCAGCGAGGTGCAGGGACACACCATCGTCAAATTCTTCGAGCTGCTCGAAGAAGAGACCGAGAAGTCCAAGCAGGTGTTCGAGCAGCGCGGCGAGCAGTGGGTCGGCCACTTGATCGTCATCGGCGACGAGGCGCTCAAGTTCTCGACGCTGGTCGACGTGATGTACACGGCCGGTCGCCTCGAGTACTCCGAATACTCGTTCTGCATCATCGAAAAGGGCTGAGCGATCCCCGATGCGTCGAAGCCCGACAGCGCCCACAGCGCTGTCGGGCTTCGCATTTTTCACGTCGGAAATTTCTGGCCGTTGCAGCTCAAACCCGCGCAAGCAGAGGCCCCTGTCGTTCGATGACTCTTCACCGTGATCGATCGACACTCGACGGCGACAACCACGGGGCACCGATGGGTCGATTCGAGTGAAGGCAACCATCGGTTCCGGCCATCAAAGCGTGTCCCTTCGCCCGGTTGGGCGCCTCGATCTCCACTGCTATGCTCCACCTCTGATTCGGGCCGTACGGCCAATGTCTTCACGCCCGCGCCACCGGGCTGAGATCCCGTTTCAATGTCCGGTTCCAAACCCTCCAAGGTCCTGCGCGTCGCCGTCATCGTCGATGGAGAGTCGTGCGAGGAGCTCCACCAGACCGAACCGGGCGACATCCTGATCGAGCGGGCCTCCGGCTCGGGGCTCAGCGTCGGGCCCAGCCTCGACATCGAGACCGGAATTGCGGTCGAGGGTGGACCCGGCGAGTACACCCTGCCGCGCATCCTGATGTTGATCGGGGTCCTGATGGCGGTGATCGGCGGCGGGCTGTTCACCTGGGAGGTCAACAAGTACGTCAATGAGAACGCGGTGCTCGAAGGGCCGACCGCCGAGGCGGGCGGGACGGCGGAGAACGACCAGACCAGCACCATAGCGCTGGCGGTGGCGATGCTGGGCGTGATCCCGCTGGTCACCGGGTCGACAATGCTGCGTGGCCGTCGTCGGCGCCGCAGGCAGCAGGTGACGGTCTACGACGGCTGGGCCCAGCCCAAGGATCACCGCAAGAATGCGCCGATCTGGTTGAGCATCGGCGCGGTGTTGCTGGTCGCCGGCGGTGGCCTGTTCGCATTCGAGGTCAGCCGCAGCAAGAACGACGCCGAGATCACCGACGCCAATCGCGGTGACATGACCGCGTATCGGCAGGCCGAACAGCAGGGCACTGGAGGGCTCGGGCTGCTGGTCTTGATGATCGGGATCGTGCCGCTGGTCGTGGGCGTGATGGGCATTCGGGAAGAGCCCGTACCCGCTCGCAAGCGCCCGCCCAAGGGCGCTCAGGCGCCGAGCCACCACAAGCTGTTCGAGTGGGTCGAGAGCGAAGGCACCTACTACATCGACATTCCGCCGGAGACTCGCGGCAAGATTGCGCTCGGCCCCAACAAGGCCTCGGTCGAGGCGCTGCGCAAGCGCTTCGGTCAGGGCGACACGCTGCGGGTCAAGCTCGGGCCCAAGGCCAAGGGCAAGCTGCTGATCGGGCAGACCCGAATCCTGTTTCAGACCGTCAGCCCGGTCGCCGAGCCACCCAAGCCGGGCTTTCCGACCGAGTACGTCGACCCGCTCGCGCTGCTGCGACCGACCTCGCTCGAGGTCGCCACGCTCGCGGCGGCCAGCGGTGTCGCGGTGTTGCTCGGCGTGTGGTTCATCTACTTCGCCGACCGCACGCCGCCGCCGCCCTCGGAGCGGTTCGTCCGCGAGATGGGCATCCCTGCTTCGTTCTACGAAGAGAAGAAGGAAGAGGAGCTCGAGGAAGAGGTCGAGAAGGACGCGCTCGAGATCAAGGACGACAAGAAAGAGGAAGAGAAGGACGAGGAGGTCGACGAGTCCAAGCTGACCAAGCCCGACAACGTCTCCGACGCGGCCTTCAAGCAAGCGCGCGGCGTCGGTGTGGCGCGGGTGCTCGGCACTTATGGCGGTGAGGGGCCGGGCACGGTGCTCGACGTCATCGAGAGCACCGAGAACAACCTCGGTGAGCTGTTCGCTCAGGGCATGTCGAGCACCGAGCAGTACCAGGGCGGGGCGATCGGTGAGTTCGTCGCCGGCGGTGGTGGCATCACCGCGACCGGTACGGTCGCCAGCAACGAGGGTCTGCAGACGGGCGAGGGTCCGGCCGAGGTCGGTGGGATCGACAAGAAGGAGCGGGCGGTCAAGGGCACCGCGAAAGGCACCACCGACAACGTGTTCGGTGACGTCGACAAGAAGGCGGTCTCGGCCACGATCCGGCAGCGCATGCCGGGTCTGCAGGCCTGCTACGAGAAGGCCCTGCGCTCGAACCCGGCCCTCAAGGGCAAGATGAGCTACACGATCACGATCAACCCGCAGGGTCGGGTGACCGAGGTCGACGTCGACGCGGACACGGTCAACGACGCCAGCGTGAAGAGCTGCACGATCAATAAAATCAAGGAGTGGCGGTTCCCCTCCGAGGGTGCGGAGGAGGAGTCGGAAGTCAGCTTCTCCGTGAGCTTTACGGGATCGTGATCGCTGCTTGATCCGTCGGCCGGTGGGGAGCAAGATCGAGGAACCACCTGCGATGCCCGCAGACGTGGCTCCAGTGAGCTTCTCACCCCCAAATCGCAGCAGGTGAAGTGACACGTCGCGCAAAGGATCCACGCGCTTCGGTCATTCATCCCCCGGAGGACCCCATGCCCGATCGTCAACGCTCTCGCCTGCTGGTGTCGCTCACCGTGGTCATTGGTCTGTCCGCCAGCCTCGGTCTCGCGCGAACCGTGTGGGGTGGGCCGCCAGCCGAGTCACCCGAGCCACCCGAAGAAGCTGCGCCCGTTCCCGCTGCTGCGGATCCCTCGGTCGATCCGGTGGCGACGGCCACGCCCACTGATCTGCCGCCGGCCGATCTCCCGCCTGCAGACGAACCGCTGGTCGACGAGGCTGCGGCCTCGGTCCCGGCTGCGAGCTCGCTGCGCGCGAAGATGGAGGAAGGGCTCGCGCAGATCGGCGAGCTCGCGGTCGCAGCCCGCGATGACGAAGACCTGGTGCGAGCGACATGCGTGCTCGACAAGCAAGATCGCGCCAACGAGGTGATGGAGCTCGGCACCTCCGAGTTGCTGGTCATCCGTGACCCCGGCACGAGTGAGCAGGCCCGCGGCTTCGCGCTCGAGAAACTCGATGCCGCAGCCGTTCGCATCGACGATCTCGTCAACGAGGCCAAGGCTTGCGCGGGCGAAGAGGGCCCGGAAGACGAAGTCGACGTGACACGCAGGGAGTCGGACGAGCCGATCGAGATCCCGATTTTGGATCCCAGCCTCGGCCTTGGAGCCAACCCGGTGCCGCCGCCCATGGATGGCGGGTGGCCGCCGGCTGCGAGCCCAATCGAGTGAGCAACTGCTTCGCCCCCCGCGGTCGCTCCGGTTTGCAACGCTCGCTTCGCTCGCTCCGAGTTCGTTGTTTGCCACAGCACGTGGTGACCCCCGGAGGGGGTCCTGATCGGCGAGTCAGCGAATACCGAGAAACTGCCTTCTTCGTGCGGCTCGGCTAACCTCCGAGTTCGACCTCGACTGCCTTCAACCTTGACCACGAGGCTCACATCTCGGCGCAAAGCCAGCTGGCTCGAGCTGCTGCTCGCGTGTGTGGTCATGCTGTGCGCGACATCGGCGTGGGCGTCGGGTCCGGGCGGTCCGGGGGCGTCGGTCGGCAATCCGGCCACCCAGGTGCCACGCACGATCGATGACGGCGCGGGCCTCAAATTCGGCAAGAACTCCACGTTTCACGGCGGCGCTGCGCTGGGGATCGGCTTCGACTCGAACGTGTTCTCCGAGGTCCGCGATCGCAACCCGCGACGGGCCGCGTTCGGGCTGCCCTCGGTGTGGTTGAGCGTGCAGAACCGGCCGCTGCGCGCGGGCTTGCTGGATTCGCCGGCCAAGCCGGAGGGACGCAAGGTCGACTACTACTTCGGGGTGCTGGCCGGCTGGCGCCTGTACATGACCGGTCGCCCCTCGGTCTGGCAGGCCAGCAAGCTCAACGTCGGGCTCACGGCTCGCGTCACGTTCGCGCCCGGTCGGCGCTTCTCGGCCGCGATCGAAGAGGACTTTCATCGGCTCGGCGAGCCGACCAACTTCGAGGCGCTGCGCGAGTTCAACTTCAACCGCCTCGACCACTCGGGCGCGCTGCGCTTCATCATTCGGCCGAGCGGCGGTCGCCTCAGCCTCAACCTCGCGTATCGCAACGAGCTCTTGTACTTCCAGAGCACCGCGTTCGATCAGCGCGGGCTGTCCGATCGCATGGTCAACGGTGCGGAGACCGAGACCAAGTATCGCTTCCGTGATCGCAGCGCGTTCGCGGTTCGCTACTCGTATCACAACACCTACTACTTCTGTTGCACCGAGTCCGGCACCGGGCGCAACGAGGACTCGCACGCGCATCGGGTGCTCGGTGGCTTCGTCGGCCAGCTCGGTCGCAAGGTGGTGCTCGACGTGTTCGGCGGCTGGGGTTGGGGCCTCTACAAGCAGGACCAGAACGGGCCCGACCACAAGAATTTCATCGGTCACGCGGCGCTCGGCGTGTTCCCGACCCCGCGCACGGCGATCGGTCTGCGCTTCGGTCGTTCCTTTCATGATTCGCTGTGGGGCAACTACTTCACCGACATCGGCGGCTCGTTGGCGGCGGAGCACGTGTTTCGCTGGAACATGCGCCTCTACGCGGGCCTGGGCGCATACGGACGGCGCTACGCCGGCTTGCCGATCCCCGGACAGGACACGCAGGACATCGCCGCGTACACGGCCGCGCCCGGGTTCGTGCGGCGCGATACGCTGATCACCTTCAGCGCGCGGCTCGAGCAGCCGTTCGGCAAGTACCTGGTCGTGGGCTTGAACTACGCGCTGGCGGCCGATCTCACCGACTTCGTGGTCGAGTACAGCAACGGGTTCAGCAACCCCGGGCAGTTCGTCCGCAACCTGTTGATGGGCTTCGTCGCCGTCAGGTACTGACCATGCCCCGCGCAGCCTGGCTGATCGCAGTCTTCGTGGTGCTGCTCGCGGGCTGCTTCGAGCCCGATCACAGCCTGATCCCGCCCGCGCAGCCGGTCGAGGTGACGTCCGGGCTCGCGCTCGGCGATCGCTTCGAGGTCCGGGTCTTCCACGAGGAGGACATCGGCGGCGCGTTTCAGGTGCAGGAGGACGGGACCATCGACTTCCCGCTGATCGGCCGCGTCAGCGTGCTCGGCAAGACTCAAGCCGAGCTCGCGGCGCTGCTCGAGGCCAAGCTCTCCGAGGGCTACCTTCGTGATCCGCACGTGACCGTGATCCTGACCGCGCGCGAGAACCTCGAGGTCAGCGTGCTCGGCGAGGTCACGCAGCCGGGCTCGTTTCCTTATGTGGAGAAGCTGACGCTCGTGCAGGCGATCTCCAACGCGGGCGGCCTGACCGAGCTGGCGCAGATCCGCCGCGTGAAGCTCACCCGCAAGGGTCCGCAGGGGGTCGGGACCTACGAGGTCTCGGTCAAGGCGATCACCGACGGGCGCGCCGAGGACATCCTGCTCCAGCCGGGCGACATCATCTTCGTTCCTTTGGCGCCGATTTAGCCCGGTCGAAACGGTTTCGATATACTGGCGCCAATGGCCGATCCCAACATCGTCCTGGGCATCGACCTCGGGACGACGAACTCGGCCTGCGCGGTCGTGCAAGACGGCAGGGCTTCGGTCGTGCGCCGTGGTGAGGATCGCATCGTGCCCTCGGTCGTCGCGGCGCTGGCGAACGGGCAGATCGCGGTCGGGCGCGAGGCCAAGCTGCTGCGCGCGGTCGATCCCAGCCAGGTGGTCTACAGCGCCAAGCGGCTGATCGGGCGGCGGTTCTCGTCGCCCGAGGTCCAACGGATGATGCGCTCGGTCCCGTATCGCATCGTCGAGGGCAACAACGAGTCGGTGATGATCGAGGTCGGCGGCCGACGCCTGAGCGTGGTCGAGATCTCGTCGCTGATCTTGAAGTACCTGCGGCAGATGGCCGAGGAGGCGCTCGGGCGGCGCGTGAAAAAAGCCGTGATCGCGGTCCCGGCCAACTTCACGGACTCGCAGCGCAGCGCCACGCGGATCGCCGCGCGGCTGGCCGGGCTCGACGTGATCCGGGTGATCAACGAGCCGACCGCGGCCGCGCTCGCGTACGGCTACATCGAGGACATGGATCGCCGCATCGCCGTGTACGACTTCGGTGGCGGCACCTTCGACGTCACGATCCTGCAGATCACCCGCAACGTGTTCGAGGTGCTCTCGACCTCGGGCGAGATGTTCCTCGGCGGCGACGATCTCGACTCGGTGATCCTCGAGCGCATGGCCGGGGTCTACATGCGCCAGCACGGCATCGACCTGCGCAACGACTCGCGGGCGATGGAGCAGCTGCGGGCGGTCGCCGAGCAGGTGAAGATCCAGCTGTCGGAGACCTCGCAGTCGTCGATCCGCGTGTCCGACGTGCCGCCCGGCAGCCACCGCGATCTCGAGTTCTCGCTCTCGGAGGCGGAGCTGCGCGAGATCGCCGGACCGATCATCCGACGCACGATCCCGGTCTGCGAGGACGCGATGCGGGTGGCGGGCATCGGGCCCGATCAGATCGACGAGATCGTGCTGGTCGGCGGGACCACTCGGCTGCCGCTCGTGCGCGAGGTCGTGCGCGAGATCTTCGGCAAGGCCGCGCAGACTTCGATCAACCCGATGAGCGTGGTCGCGGTCGGGGCCGCGATCCAGGGCGCGGCGCTGCTCGGCTCGCTGGTGCCGATGGCGACCGGCGGCGTGTCGATGCCGACCATGGCCCAGAGCGCGGTGCTGCTCGACGTGACGCCGCGCAGCCTCGGGGTCGGGACCATCGGCGGCAACGTCGACTTCATCATCGAGCGCAACTCGGTGATCCCGGTCGAGCAGACGCGGCTGTTCACGACCACGGCCGACCACCAACGCTACGTCCGCATTCAGGTGTGCCAGGGCGAGAGCCCGAACTTCGAGCAGAACACCAAGCTCGGCGAGATCCTGCTGACCGGCCTGCGCGAGGCTCCGCGTGGCTCGGTGACGGTGGCGGTGACCTTCGAGATCAACACCGACGGGCTGCTCGAGGTGCGGGCGCTCGATCAGGACACCGGGCAGGAGCAGGTTGCGACGATGCGGGTGCTCGGCGGGCTCCCGCAGGAAGAAGTCGACGCGATCATGGCTCGCTCGCAACAGCTCGCCGGGCCCGGCGATGGCGCCGTCGCCCGTCGCCTGTAGCGTCCCCCCAAAAGACCCCCACCGGGGGTCACCACGTGCGGTGGGAGACAGCGAACCCGGAGCGAGCGGAGCGAGCGGCGCCAACGAAAACGGCCGCGGGGGGCTAAATCAGATCTGATACCCTGGAGCAGCAATGTCGAAGTCCGGCATGGGGGAGCTCGTCTCCGAGGTCGCGCGGCTCAGCGACGGGATCGATCGGCTGAGCTACTACGAGTTTCTCGCGGTCACGCCCCAGACCGACTACATCGGCATCCGCGACGCGTTCTACACCCGCGCCCAGCTGTTTCACCCCGACCGCTTCGTGGCGATGGAGGGCGAGTCGGTGAAGAAGGCGGTCTACGCCGTCTACAAGCGCATGACCGAGGCCTACCAGGTGCTCAGCGATCCCGAGCTGCGGGCCATCTACGATCGGTCGCTGCGCGAGGGCCAGCCGCGGCTCTCGGCCGAAGATCGCTCGCGTCGGCTCGACGCCGACGAGCGCCAGGTCTCGAACCCGTTCGCGCGCATCTACCTGCGCTCGGGTCGACGCAAGTTCGAGCAAGGCGATCTCAACGGCGCGTGGATCGACTGCGAGCTCGGGCTCTCGCTCGAAGAGACTCCCCCGCTTCGTAACCTTCACGTCGCGGTCGTGCGCGCGCTGGCGGGGCGCTGAGATGACGAGCGCGAGCGAGATCCGTCGCGCCGAGGTCGAACGGCGCACCCGCGAGACGCAGATCCGCGTGGCCTTGACGCTGCCTGGGGATGCTCCCGCGCCGCCGAAGATCAGCACGCCGGTACCGTTTCTCTCGCACATGCTCGAGGCGCTCGGTCGGCACTCGGCGATGGCGCTCGAGGTCGAGGCCCAGGGGGACGTGGAGATCGACGATCACCACACGGTCGAGGACACCGGGTTGGTGCTCGGCCAGGCGCTCGATCAGGCGCTCGGCGATCGCAAGGGGATCCATCGCTACGGCCACTTCTCGCTAGCGATGGACGAGACGCTGGTTGACGTCGCGATCGATCTCGGCGGCCGGCCGTATCTCGTCTACGAGCTGCCGGCGATCCGCAACGTGTGGATCGGTCGGTTCGACTGCGAGCTGGTGCGCGAGTTCTATCAGGCGCTGGTCGTGCAGGCGCGGATGAACCTGCACGTGCATCTGCGCGCGGGCGGCAATGCTCACCACATCGTCGAGGCGTCCTTCAAAGGACTCGCCCGGGCGCTGCGGATGGCGTGTGCTCGCGATTCTGCGTTCGCCGATTCGATCCCTTCGACCAAGGGAACGCTATAGGAGTTTTAAAATCGGATACCCACGCCGCCGGGGCCGACCTGCAGGTGCTTGCGGACGGCCGCCTCGGCCTTGGCCTTCTTGCGTGGGTTCTTGGAGGTGGTGATCAACACGGCCACGCCGAGGGTCACGAGCGCTCCGCCGGCGAGGCTCAAGCCCATGCCGTACCACTTGGTGTTGTGGAGGAAGCGGCAGTCGCCGTCGGCGTCGACGTTCTCGCCCGAGCAGCGACCACCGGCGGTGTAGGGCTGATCGTGCAGGAAGGTCAGACCTACGCCGCCGCCGACGGCCGCGATGCCGATGCCGAGGGAAGCCCAGCCCCACGGTCGCTTGGGCAGGCGGTTCGGCACCTTCTCGAGCTCGTAGTTGAGGCTCTCGCGTGCACCCTCGACGAAGGTCCGCTTCTCCTGGACGGCGATGTAGCCCTCCTTGGTGACGCGGATGACGTGATCGCCGGGGATCACGGGCTTGTCGAGCGGGGTCACGCCGAACGGCTCGCCGTCGAGCGTGACCTCGGCGCCGTCGGGGTTGGAGCTGACGACGATCGAGGCGGGGCCGCTCGCGAGCGCGTCGAGCTTGGTCCGCAAGGTCGCCGCCTGGGTCTCGATCAAGCCGCCGACGTCGACCACACCACAGATCTCGCAGCCGTCGCTGGCCGAGACGATCTTGGTGCCATCGGAGCCGTCGTAGAGCTCGACGCGGACGGTGTAGTCGCGATCGACGACCACGACGATCGCCCGGACGATGTGGGTGGCCCCGGTCTGCTCGGCGATCTTCTGCATGCAGCCCGGCTTCGAGCAGTCGTCCTTGCCGGCCGTGGCCACGACCTGATCGGGCGCGATGACCTCGAAGCTGCCGCGCTGAAGACCACCGACGAGCTGCTCGGTCAGCGTCTGGCGGTCGCCCTCGGGCAGCTCACCTTCGACCACCAGCGGAAGGATCGCCGTCTTCGGCGCGACGTCGGAGGACGTGGAGCTCGGGGGAGCCGCGCTGACGATCGGGGCATGGGCAAGGCCGAGAGCCAAGGCCGTCGCCCAGGCGGCCGGAGCTCGGAAGCGACCCGCGAAGGTGGCCATGGCCGCGAGGCTAACCCATTTCAGTCGCGGAGCGGCGTGGGCCTTTCAGCCGCGGAGCACAATTTGGGACGCTTTCGCTCCGGCTGCGGCGGCGCCAATTCAGCCGCGGACGCGGCGTGAAGGCATATGCGGCAAATGCGGGCGCGCCGCTACTCCTGCACCGTGCCGTCGCCCTGGGCTCCGCCGCGAATGTACTTGTCGACGGCGGCCTCGTGCTCATCCCGGGTCTTGGAGAACTGGTGCGTGCCGTCGTTGCGCGCGACGAAGTAGAGATAGCGGGTGCGCTCGGGAGCGAGCACGGACTGCAGGGCTTCGCGGCCGGGGCTGCAGATCGGTCCAGGCGGCAGCCCTTCGTGCGTGTACGTGTTGTACGGATTGTCGGGGTCCCGCAGGTGGATCCGCCGAATCCGTCCCTCGAACTGCTTGCACGCGGCCGACTTCTGCTCGGGCACGGTGCAGCCGTAGATGATCGTGGGGTCGGTCTGCAGCAGCTTGGGCTGGAAGCTCGGGAACCGCAGCCGATTGAGGAACACGCTGGCGATGCGCGGACGCTCGGCGGCCTGGCCGGTCTCCTTCTCGATCAGCGAGGCCATGATCACGATCTGGTGATCGTTCCAGCCGAACTCGGTGGCCAGCTCCTGCGCGCCGTCGTTGTGGGCGCGGTGCAGCTCGGCGTAGACCTGCCGGTGACGCTTGACCATGCGCTCGACGATCTGCTCGGCGGTCGCCTCGGTCGAGAACTTGTAGGTGTCGGGGAACAGGTAGCCCTCGGCGCTGGGGCCCGGGATCTCGAGCCGGGCGAGCAGCTCGGGGTTGCGCATCGCCGCGACCAGCTCGGCCTCGCTGCCGCCGAGCCCGGCCTCGGCCAGGATCGCGGCGATCTGCAGGCTGTGCTTGCCCTCGGGGATCGTGACGCGGCGCTCCTTGACCGGCTGCCGACGCTGCAGCTCGTCGAGGATCTCGGTCGGCGTCATGTCGCCACGAAACACGTGCTCGCCAGCGGTGATCTTGTTGGCCGCGCCGCGGTGGAGCACGAACAGCCGAAACGCGCGGGCTTCATCGCTGGCGATGACCTCGTGCTCCTGCAGCAGCTCGAGCACCTGCGGGAAGCTGGCGCCCGCGGGGATCGTCAGCGCGATCGCGTCGCTCGAGCCTTCGCCGGGTCGATCGGGGTAGGCGAGCAGCCGCTCGTACGCGCCGTAGGCCGTGAACAACGCGAGCACCACCAGCACCACGACGATCGCGAGCGCCCAGCGTTGGGGACGACGAGACTTGCGGGGCATGTACCAGGGCCTCGGCTGCCGGGTGGCCATCTCAGGATGCCCTCCCGCGCGTGCGCGCGCGAGCCTGGGCGTCGAGCCAGCCTTGCAGGATGAACTGGGCCGCGACGGCGTCGACGGTCTGCTTGCGCTTGGCTCGGGAGACGTCGGCCTCGAGCAGGGTCCGCTCGGCGGCCGCGGTCGAGAAGCGCTCGTCCCACTGCTCGATCTTCACGTCCAGCTTGCGCTCGGCGAGCGTGGCCGCGAGCACCTTCGAGAAGCGCGCGACCAGCCGCGCCCGATGGCCGACCGTGCCGTCGAGCTCGAGCGGGAGACCGACCACGATCACCTCGGCCGCGAGCTCGGCCACGCGATCGCACACGGCCGCCGCGTCGGCGACGTGGCCTTGCCGACGCAAGACCTCGCGCGCGTGGGCCATCGATCCCTCGCTATCGCTGACCGCGATGCCGATGGTCTTGGAGCCGACGTCGAGGGCAAGCGCGCGCATGGGGAGGCCGTTGGGCGGGAGCCGGCGACTTGTAGCACGCGGCCTGGCGATCCCGGCAAGAAGCGTCGCGACGCGCGAGCGTGGTCGGGACATTCCAAGCGCCGATGTGCGGATCGTCGGAGTGCTCGCATGCACCTCGGGGAACCTGGCGCGCGGTGCATCCGTTCGCCGCTGGACCATGAGGATGCATGCTGGGATGGGCAAACTGTTGTGTTTCTCGTTGCTTGGCGTGACGACGCTGGCGGCGCTCGGGTTCGGCGGCGACGACCATGCGACGGAGGCCGAGCCCGCTGCAGCCCAGCCGAGCAAGGCCGCGGTCGCCGAGCTGAAGGCGACCGTCGACGCGAGCGGATCGGCGACCACGCGCGGCGGCGTGCTGACGATCGATCGGCACGGCCTGCTGATCGTCGAGCGCAGCGCGGGCGAGCTGATCCGGGCCGATCGCGAGGGCAAGCGGCGCGCGAGCGTGAAGCTCTCGCCGGGCCTCGGCGAGCTGGTGCTCGACGGTCGCGGGCGCGCCTGGATGGCCGATCGAGGTGGCGATCGTGTGGTCCGGCTCGACGTCGATCACCCCGATCAGCTGCGCGAGCTGTCGAGCGTGGCCGTCCGCGAGCCGCACGGGCTCGCGCTCACGCCCGACGGCAGCACCTTGTTGATCACCAGCGTCAGCGAGCATGCGCTGGTGGTGCTCGACGCCGAGACGCTCGCGCCGAAGTGGGAGGTCGAGCTCGCGCCCGAGCCTCGCGCGGTCGCAGTCTCGCCCGACGGCAAGCAGGCCGCGGTCGGGTTCCTGTCCTCGGGCTCGCTCGCGCTGATCGATCTGGACAGCGGGGGCCGGAAGATCCGCTGGCCGAGCCTCGAGCCGCGCGATCACATCGAGACCGAGCGCGACGACTACGAGGGCTGCGAGGACATGTTCGTCACGCGGATCGTCGAGGCCCGCAGCCGGTTCTCGGTCCCGGTCGAGACCGGGCGTCGCTACGCTCGCAACGTGTTCGCGCTGGCGTTTTTGGCCGACGGCAAGCTGGTCGCGCCGCACCAGCGCGCGACACCGCAGCTGCAGCGAGTCGTCGCCGACGACGCGGCCGACAGCTACGGCGGCCAGGCAGCGGCGGTCAAGCCGATGGTCTACGAACTCGCGCTGCTGCACGACACCAACGCGCTGGAGACCACCACCGAGTACCTCGATCTTCGCACCCACCAGCCGCGCTCGCTCGCCTATGACGTCGCCCGCGATCATCTCTACGTCGCGGGCTACGGCGACGACGAGATCTCGCGGATCGAGCGGGCGAGCAGCACGAGCCCGGTGCTCGCGTGGACGACCAAGCTCGAGCTGCCCGCCCGTGAGGCGTGCGGGATCGATGGGCTCGCGCTCGAGCCGGAGGCCGACGGCGGGCTGTGGGTCCACTGCGAGTTCGCCCGCAAGACCGCGCGCCTCGATCTGGCCTCCCGCAGCTCGCACGTGAGCGAGACGTGGCATGTCGGCGAGGCGCTGGCCGAGTCGACGCGCGCGCCCGAGATCGAGAAGGGCGCGGAGCTGTTTCGTCGCAGCGACTCGCGGATCTCCGACGGTGGCGACTTCGCGTGCGCGAGCTGTCACCCGGAGGGCCGCAGCGATGGCCTGACCTGGCGGCTCGGCAAGTCGATCTTGCAAGCGCCCGTGCTGGCCGGGCGCGTGCACGGGACCGGGCCGTACAAGTGGGACGGGCAGGATCCCACGCTGCGCGACAGCCTGCGCCACACGATCTCGCGCATCGGTGGTTGGCCGGACTCGCTGTCCGACGCGGAGATCGACGCGATGGTGGCCTACCTCGAGAGCTTGCCCGCGCCCAAGCCTCCGAGCGTCGCCGATGCCAACGCCGTCGCGCGCGGGCGCGAGGTGTTCGAGCAGGCCTCGTGCGACGCCTGCCACGAGGGCGATCGCTTCACCGATCGCAACCAGCACGCGCTCGACACCACGCTGGCGCGCGTCGACACGCCCTCGCTGGTCGGGCTCGCGCACTCGAGGCCGTACTTTCACGACGGCAGCGCGCCGGATCTGTGGACGCTGCTGACCGATCGCGGAACCGTGCACGACATGGCCGACACCTCGGCGCTGTCCGACGCGCAGCTGCGAGACCTCGTCGCTTACTTGGAGACGCTGTGATGCAACTACGGACGATCCTGCTCTCGTCGTTGTCGCTCGTGCTCGCGGCCGCCTGCCATGCCGGGCCGCAGACCACCGCTGCGGTCGAGCTCGTGGCCGCGCCCGCGCCCGAGCCCGAGTCCGAAGCTGCGCCCGCGCCCGAGCCGAGCGCCAGCTGGGCGGTCCTCGAGCGAGGCGTGGCTCATCGAGCGGGCATGACCGAGGTCGTGCTCGATCCTCGCGGCGAGGCGGCGCTGACCCTCGACGCCGAAGGCGGCGTGCGTTTGTGGCCAACGCTGCAGCTAGCCGCGGCCGAGCCCTACCGGATCCCCACGCACGAGCCGCTCTCGCTCTCGCTGGCCAAGCGCGGCACCGGGTTCACCCTCGCGTTCATAGCCACCAACAACGCCGCGATTGTCTACACCGTCGAGCAGCCCACAGACGGCCCGGCGACGATCCACGAGAGCTTCGCGCTGTCGCCCGAAGATCCGCTGCTCGAGCTGCACGTGCTCGACGGCGGCGAGCGGATCCTCGCGCTCGGCGTCGATCATCGCGTGCGCCTCTACTCGCGCGACGGCGAGCTGATCTCGCAGATCGACGAGCGCGGCTTCGGGCCCTGGCAGCTGCGCGTCAGCGGAGGCGTGGGCGAGCCGCCCAAGCTCGCCGCGATCTTGGCCCAGCCGCTGCGCGTGCAGCCGCTGCAGCTGGTCGACGATCGCCTGGCGATCGCCGGCCCGGCGCGCGCGGTCGAGCTCGATCGCGGGCCCAACCTCAACGATCTCGCGCTGAGCCCCGACGGCACGACCGTGGCCGCGCTGCGGCGCGCCGACAAGCACGGCTCGCAGTGGAGCATCGAGCTCATCGATCTCGCGACCGACACCCGCAAGCTGATCGCCGGCCGAGCCGCCAGCAAGGTGCGGCCGCGCATGCACTTCCACGCGAACGATCGCCTGTTGCTCGAGGATGGCAGCGGCGTCGCGTGGATCGTCGAGCTCGCGCAGGCCGTCGAGCCGCGCAAGCTCGACGATCTGCACCCGGACTCCAAGCTGGCCAAGCGCCTCGCCAAGCAGCTGATCCATCCGTCGATCGCGCTGCCGGCCTCGGGCGAGCGCGACGTGAGCCTGCCCGACGACGACAAGGGCATTCGCATGCACGCGAGCGTGGTCAATGGCGTGCGTGCGTCGATCGACGTCACTGCCGGTCGGCGTCTGGTCGTCGGCGCGCTCGATCAACCCAAGGCGCTGAGCCTCGCTCACCCGGCGACCAAGCTGCTCGACGCCGGTCTCGACGCGAGCGGCTCGACGGTCGTGTGGGTCAACGCGAACGCGCTCTACGTCGAGGCGGTCGGTGGTGCTGAAGTGACCGTCCACGAGCACGAGCTCGGCAGCCCGATCGCAGTCGCGGTACCCAAGCGTGGGCGCGCGGCGATCGTCGGCACCCGCAAGGCTGGCCTCATCGATCTCGACTCCGGTCGCCTCCGCGCCGCGAGCACGATCCCGATCACCCCGATGCAGCAGGCGAGCTCGCGCTTCGTCTCGAACCCCGACAAGACCGGCTGGCTCGGCTTCCTGTCCGACGAGCGCGAGCCCAAGGTCTGGCTGCTGCACGTCAGCGGATCGCTGCAGGTGCACGAAGCCAGCGCGGACGAGCTGGCCACGTGGGGCGATCTGCGGGGCATCTCCAACCGCGTGACCAAGCCGCTGTGCGTCGAGCATGATCTCGCGTGCGAGCACGCCGAGCTGTTCGCCCGCGATCACGCCGGCCGAGTGATGGTCGCTGACGCGCGAGCGCTCCATCTGGACGACGGCGGCTCGTGGAAGACGATCGAGCTGCCCGGCCAGCGACCGACGGCCCTGGTGCCGAGCCCGGCCGGGCACGCGGTCGCAATCGCGAAGCTGCGCGAGAACTGGCGGCACGAGATCGAGCTGTCGCTGGTCGACAGCGAGTCGGGCGAGCTGCTCTGGACGCAGACGCTCGCACACGCCTTCGGTCATGCGGTGCTGCGCTGGTCGGCCGACGGCACGCGCCTGGCGGTGGTCGCCGGCTACGTCGGTCAGGTGTTGGCCGTGGAAGACGGCGCGCTGCTGCACGAGCGCACCCACCTGCCGCTGGAGGTCCGCTCGATCGACGCGTCGACGCCGAGCGAGTGGACGCCCGATCCGGTGCGCAACCGCGAGATGTTCTCGAGCTTCGCGGACTGATCGTCGCCCGAGCGTGCCTGGAAGGCGTCTGGCACAGATGCGCCGTGCGATGAGCCTGCCGGGAGGCGCCGCACGACAGTCCATCTGTGCGTCCAACCTGCCCGGCCGGCCTCGGGCACAGATGAACTGTGGGGTGTGGCCTGCCCGAAGGCGCCTCCCCACAGTTCATCTGTGCCTCGAGCCCGCCGGGCGGCGCCGGACGACGCCTCATCCGTGCGTTCGCCCTGCCGAGCCGGCTTTGCGCAGAGATGAACTGTGGGGAACCGCCTGCCCGGAGGTGTCGGCCAGAGATGATCTCTCGAAGCCCCCTGCCGCCAGGGGTCGCTCAGAGAATTAGCGCCGCTGGAGCCCGAATTCGAGACTTGTGACCAGCCGCGCGCACGGAAAATCCCGCACGCGGCGCCGACCCGAGCTCATTCGTACGGATTGAACTTCTGCTTGCTGGCGCGGCGCCGGTTCATGTCCGCCAGCTCGGCGGCGGTGAACGCCTCGGTGCTGCCCTTCGGCGCGTGCTCGCGGATGAACTTCAAGATCTGCTTGCGCGCCGACGCGGCCGCGCCTTGCCGCGCGTCGTCGAGCTCGGAATTCTCGACCGGGCCGAAGCCCGGCAGCTCCGCGCCCGCGTCGGTGTCCTCGGGCTCGTCGCACTCGTCCCAGCGCTGAAACAGCAGCTCCTTGCGCGACGACAGATCGCGGCGCTCGTCGGCCCAGATCTTGTCGAGCTCGCTGTCGAGCCGACTCAGGCGCTTGTCGAGCTGGCGCTTTTGAAAGTCGATCGCCATGCCGAGCCGCATCTCGAAGGTGGCCTTGAGCAGCGCGGCCTTGAGTCGCGCGTAGGGATCTTCACCCGCGGCCGCGCTGAGGATGTCGCCCGGCCCGGCCATGCCGATGTTGGTCCACGTGGCCTTGGCACCCTTGTTGCGGAAGTTGACGCGACCGTCGGGGTTGAGCGTGGCGACGAAGCGGCCGGCTGGATCGCGATAGATCAGCTTGCCCTTCTCTTTGCTGAACGCGTAGTCCTTGCCGGTCGGAGCCGGGGCCGGACCTTGCACGCCGCCGCCTTCCTCCGGGACGATCGAGCCCTCGTAGAGCTCGCGCGAGCCCTGCAGCATCGACGGATCGATCACGCCCTTGCCCGCGCTGCCGATCGCGGTGCGGGCGTTGTCACGCAGCCCGTGCAGCGACAGACCCGGCGCCTGGCTGGGCTCGGCGTGGGCCTCGGTCGGCTCGGGCGGCGGCGTGGAGCCGGAGCTCGGCTCGGGGTGGCTCGACTTCGGATGATCGACCGGCGCCTTGGCGGGCGACTCGGGAGCGCTGCTGTCGGGCGCAGGCCAGATCGGATCGCGGACCGGCTCGGCGCGGGCAACGGCGGCGCTCTCGACCGTCTCGATCGGGATCACAGCTCCGGGCGTGAACAGTCGGTCTCGCGCGGCACCGCCCGAGCGCCCGCCATCGGGCAGCATCGTCACGACCACGGCGAAGACCACATGGCAGGCGACCGAGGACGCGGCCGCCCACGCCCAGCTCGAGCCGCCCGACTCGGCCGCGGCCGACGAAGCATCATCCCGCGTGCTCACACGCTGCCTCGTTTGCCGTTTGCCTGGGCGAATCGCCGCACCGCCGCGAAGTGTAGGTCAAGATCCCCGGCAACGCGCAACTGCTGCTGGGCTGACGCCTGGCGCCAACTGCGAGCATCGTCATCGTGCGTGGAGCCAAGTCATTCGAGCTCGGCGTCATCGACGACGACGCGAGCCCGGCTCTGCGACGCGCCAGCGTGGGATTCGTCGACGCGGCGCATGCCGGAGCGCGTCGTGGTCGAGCGCAGCACGTCGGCGGTCACGTAGGTCCCCGAGGCAAAGGCGCCCGACGACGGCGCGCTCTGGACCTGGCCGCGATCGAGGCGCGAGGCGAGCAGGAAGTGGACGCCGGCGACGATCAGCCCGGCCACGCCGATCCACACCGCGAGCCCGGCGACGCTGCTGCCCGCGTGGATCAGCGCGGCCTCGCGATCGCGCAGCAGCACCGCCGCAATCGCAGTGCCGATCACGACCAGCACCAAGTTGATGCCCGACGCGCGGACGCCCGCGTGGCCGTGATCGTTCTCGCGATCGGCCAGCTGCAGCAGCGTCGCGTGCAGGCCCAGGCCCAGCGCCAACCACATGATGATCGAGCCGAGCCGCCAGCCGAGCAGCGAGAAGCGGGGCATCGGAGCGCTCACGCCCTCGAGCTGCTCGAACACGGCGCTCAGCCGCGGGCGCTCGACCTCGGCCTGGCTGGCCAGCACCGCCGCGATCACGATCGTCGCGGTCTCGCCCGAAGGCGCGAGCACACACTCGTAGCTGAGATCGTCGACGGTCCAGTGTGCCCACACGATCTGCGCGCCCGAGCTGGTGCTGCGCAGCTCGCTTCGCTCGGGCGCCTCGCTCCCGACCACGTCGGCGACCGCATCGGCGAGCGCGGCCACGGCTGTGGCCTCGCTCGCGAACACATCCTCGGAGACCGGCTCGCTGCGCTCGAACACCGCGACCGTCTCGGCGAAGCGATCCCCTTCCGGAGCCGAGACGACCTGGGCGAGCCGGAGCCCGAGCGCGTCCTGCCAGCTCCTCGCCCGACGCTGGGCCTCGGGCGCCGCGGCTGCGCTCTCACCCCATTCGTTTGGGACAATCACGCGCGCGGCCGCGTCGGCGATCGCTGGCCAGCCCACGATCGTCCACGCGGCCAGCAACAGCACCGCGAGCGTTGCCCAACGACTACGCCACTCGCGCATGATGTGCGCATCCTGCCCCAAACCGCGCGGTTCGCCAAGAAAGCTATTTAGCCCCCCCGCGGCCGCTTCAGCGTGAGCCGCGGGCGGCCGCTTCGCGGCCGTTCGCTCGCTTTGCGAGCGAAGCGGATCGGTTGGTGGTTTTCGACCGGACGTCGTGCCCCCCGTCGGGGGGCCATTTACCGGCTTGAAGCGGGAGCGAAGCTGCGGCAGTGAAGCGAGGTGTCGGACGGCTCGAGCTCGGTCAAGGAAGCCAGGGAAGTGGACAGCCACTCGCGCAGCCTGGCCAAGGCGGTGAGCTGGCGCTTCTTCGCGCTGGCGATCACCACCGTGGTCAGCTTCCTGCTCAGCGACAACATCGCGATCGCGCTGACGATCGGCCTGACCGACTCGCTGATCAAGATCTTCGCGTACTACCTGCACGAGCGGGCGTGGCTGGGCATCCGCTTCGGTCGCAAGCGCGAGGACGGCTGAAGACCCCACCGGGGGTCACCACGTGCGGCCGCAACCCTTCCAGCTTCTGAGCGAGCGAAGCGAGCGGCGCCAACAGAAGCGACCGCGGGGGGCCAATTAGACCACGCGGCGGATCACGATCGCGGAGATGTTGTCGGGCCCGCCCGCTCCGTTGGCGGCCTCGATCAAGCGCCGCGCCGAGCTGCGGACGTCGCGTTGACCGACCAGCATCTGGACCTCTTGATCCTCGAGCACGTCCGAGAGCCCGTCGCTGCACAGCAGCACGTTGGCGCCGAGCGGGAACGTGAACTCGCGGATCGTCGGCTGGCCCTTCTTCTTGCCGTGCCCGAGGCACCGGCTGATGCGGCCGCGGTACGGGTGCACGGCGGCCTGCTCGGGCGTGATCAATTGTTGATCGACGAGCTCCTGCACGACCGTGTGATCGGTGGACAGCTGCACGATCCCGTCCTCGCGGACCTGATAGGCCCGACTGTCGCCGGCCCACGCGACCCACAGATGATCGCGGACGCCGAGCACCATCACGCAGGTGCAGCCCATCCCGCGCGCGTCGGGGTTGGCCTCGGCTTGCTCGTCGATCTTGCGGCTGGCCTGATCGAAGGCGTGCTCGAGTAGCTCGGTGTTGTCGAGCTTGCCGAAGTTCTGCGCGAGGTATTCGGAGATGGTCTCGACCGCGACCGCCGACGCGACCTCGCCGGCGTTGTGACCACCCATGCCGTCGCAGACCAGCGCGAGGTAGTAGCCGCGACCGTCGTCCTCCTGGATCGAGATCGCGTCTTCGTTGTGATCGCGCGCGCGGCCGGGATCGCAGGCGCCGGCCATCTGCACCTCGAAGGTGCCCGGGTGATGAGTCCGCTTGAACAGCTTGTACATGGCGGGCGAAGGCCGACTATACCGCTACTCGAAAGAGCCCCCCAACGGGGGGCACTACGCGCGATCGAAAACTCCGAGCCGATCCGCTTCGCTCGCTTTGCGAGCGAAAGGCCGCGAAGCGGCCGCCCGCGGCTCATACCGAGCCGGCCGCGGGGGGGCAAAGGAGCCAGAGCAGCCATTCGCGGTTACCTTCGCGGCCGGCGATCGGCGACTCGACGTGACCGCGCACCTCGAAGCCGAGCTCGCGCGCGGCCGCCTCGACGCTCGCGAGCGCAGCGTTGCGGGCCTCGTCGTCGCGCACGATCCCACCCTTGCCGACGCGCTCGCGGCCGACCTCGAACTGCGGCTTGACCAGCGCGACCACGTCGGCGCCCGATCGCAGCAGCGCGGGCAGGTGCGGCAGCACCTTGGTCAGCGACACGAACGAGCAGTCGGCGACCGCGAGATCGATCGGCTCGGGGATCTGCTCGGGCTCGAGCTTGCGGATGTTCTGGCGATCCATGACGACCACCCGCGGATCGTTGGCGAGCTTCCACGCCAGCTGGCCGTAGCCGACGTCGAGCGCATAGACCCGCCGCGCGCCGGCTTGCAGCAGGCAATCGGTGAACCCACCCGTCGACGCGCCGACGTCCAGGCACACCGCGTCGGCGACCGCGATCGGGAACGCGTCGAGGGCAGCGCGGAGCTTGAGACCGCCGCGCGAGACGTAAGGGTTGACCGGGCCGCCCTTGAGCCGCAGCGGCGCGTCGACGTCGACCAGCGTGCCCGGCTTGTCGATCGCGTGATCGCCCACGACCACCTCGCCGGCCAGGATCAGCCCCTGCGCGCGCGTGCGGGTGTCGGCGAGGCCGCGTTCGACCAGCAGCTTGTCGAGTCGCACCTTGGGCATGGACCTGCTCGGCTTTTCTCACACGCACGCCGCAGGTAAAACCTCGGCATGCAGGGTCTCGCGCCTGCGCCCGATCGCTGGGCGGAGCTTCGGTGGTTGGTGAGCGTCGACGAGCGGGTGCTGTGGACGACGGTGGCCGCGGCGCTGCTGCTGGCGATGTGGGGCGCGTTCGTCGGCAGGCGTTGCCGCGGCCGTGACGAAACGAGTGATTGACGCCCCGCTCCGGGCCGCTTGCGTGCCGCAAGCCGTTCGGCTAGCTTGTGCGCCCTCTCGGGGCTGTAGCTCAGCTGGGAGAGCGTCGCGTTCGCAATGCGAAGGTCAGGGGTTCGATCCCCCTCAGCTCCATCCGAGAATTCTCCTCACGCCGCGTCCGCGGCTGCAAAGACCCCGGCTTGCCGGGGTCTTTTATTTTGTACAGAGAGATCCGGATGCCCGCGCCCAACCTGAACCCTCGTCAGCGTCAGCACCTCAAGGCGCTCGCGCACTCGCTCGAGCCGGTCGTCCAGCTCGGCGCTGCGGGCGTGAGCGAGGCGGTGATCCGGCAGATCGTCGAGGCGCTGCAGCGGCACGAGCTGATCAAGGTGAAGCTGCCCAAGCTCGATGACGCGGAGGCCCGCGAGGCGATGGCCGAGCAGCTGACGACGCAGAGCAAGGCCGCGCGCGTGCAACTGCTCGGTCGCGTGCTCGTGCTCTACTCCCCGCGCGCCAAGGATCTGCCCGGCAAGCCGCGAATTCAGCTGCCGCAATAACCTATACTGCGCGAGTGCAGCGTCACGCCGCTCCGTCTCTGGCCCTGGCCTTCGCGCTCGCCCTGTTCGCCTGCGAGCACAACCGGCACGACCGCACGCGCGCGCCGATGGGCCCGCCGCTCGCGTTCGAGACCACCACGCTCGAGCCCTCGCTGGGTGAGCCGACGCCCGCGCTCGACATCCTCGCCCGCGAGCTCGACGTCAACTTCGCCAAGCTGACCTCGGAGGCGGTCGAGGATCCGGCCTACTTCATGGCCTACGACCTGGTGCGGGTCGAGTCGCTGTGGGTGGAGGCCAACGACGGCGCGCTCGACAAGCGCCACGTCGATGACGATCGCACGGTCGACGTCGACGTCCGCGTCGGCGATCCGCTGCTCGACAACGGTCACCCGACCAACGGCTTCTACGGCGGCAACGGGCTCGGCACCGGGATCCAGGTCAGCCTCACCGACGATCCGCTCTCGCTCGCGCAGGCGCTGTGGATGGTCACCGAGCTGCAGTACCAGGACGCGGTCGAGGCCTGGGTTGAGGCGGTCAGCAGCGAGTCGATGTTGACCCGCGAGGACGAGCTGCAGCACCCCGACTTCACGCTGGTCGAGAAACCCTTGGTCCACGTCGAGGCCGTGCGCGAGGTCGATCTCGAGGCGATCGCCGAGCAGTGGGCTCCGGTCGTCACCAAGCTCTCGGCGATCCTCGACGCCGATCCGGTCGTGCAGCAGGCCAGCGCGGTGCTCAACGCGGTGGTCGAGAACCGCAGCTACGTCGACACCGAAGGCGCGCGCGTGCAGAGCAACCGCGTGCGCGTGCGCCTGATGATGGTCGTGACCGCGCAGGCCGACGACGGTATGGCGCTCGAGCGCTTCTTGTCGTTCGAGCGTCACGACGCCAGCCAGCTGCCGAGCCCGGCCGAGCTCGAGGCCATGGCCGCGCAGCTGCACGCAGAGCTGATGCTGCTGCGCGAGGCCCCGATCGCCGAGCAGTGGGCTCCGGTCGTCACCAAGC
>DATLLB010001056.1:0-3560 GCA_035538075.1 Enhygromyxa sp. | reverse complement strand
ATTCAGCGCGCGGCCATGCTCGACGCGCTGCCACCCGAGGTGGGTGCGTTCGTCGGCATGACGGTCGATCTCTACGGCCCCGCCGGCCGGCAATGCACCGTCACGCTCGACACGCTCACGGTCGAAGCCCACCTCGAGATGGCGCACGTCGACGGCGACTACGTCCGGCCGGGCGCCGAAGCCCTGTGGGAGTCCCTCGCGACCACGGAGGACCATGCGAGCGTGCTGCTGGTCGCCAGCTTCGCCGCCGATCCGCGCTGTGCAGGCGCGCTGTGGGCCCGCGACGCGAGCTTGCCTGCGCCCGACGTGCTGGCTGTCGGCGACCCGCGAGAGCACGCCGCGATGCTGGCCGAAGAGCACGGCAAGGCGCTCGCGACCGAGGCTGGTCAGAAGTTCGTGCACGAGTACCAGGAGTTCGTCGCCGATCCCGAATTTGCCGAGTACGCCGAGCCGTGGGCGAGCGCGTCCAAAGGCCTGCGGCAGGTTTGGATCGACCAGCGCGGCGTGCCGCAGCTCGTGATCTTGAACTTCGGCGACCACTCGTTCTCGCCGTGTCACTGGCGGGGGCCGTCCTACGGCGTCGCACGGCAGGTCGCCGATGATCCGGCCAGCAGCGAGGCGCTGAGCCTGCAGGCGAGGGTCGTCTACGAACCCGCACCGGTCGCGGTCTTCGATGCCGACCTGGACGGGCGCTACGAGCTGCTGTTCCTGCAACCGTGGGGCGACCTCACGTTCGTGGAGATCGTGAGCCTCAGCGATGCGCTCCAGCTCGAGCTCATGCTGCCCGACAACTCCTACGTCTGGTGCTGAGGGCAGCCGTGATAAAGATGCGCCCCCATGCGACGACTTTCATACATCTTGCTGCTCTCCGCGATCGGCTGCCAAGGAAACGACACCCGGGACTCGGGCGAGCAGGCCGACACGACCGACACGACCGGTGATGGCGACGGAGACGGTGATGGCGATGGTGACGGTGACGGCGACGGTGACGGTGATGGCGACGGTGACGGCGACCCGACCTGCGAGGTCTCCGACTGGTCCTACGGAGGCGTCGCCGTCGGCACCACCCAGGCGCTCGCGCTCGCCGAAGACGACAGCGTGCAAGTGCTCGTCTTCGACTCCGGGTTCGCGCAGTACCTCGAGCTCTCGAGCGACAACGTCTGGGGCTCGACCGACAGCTTTGGCGCCGCGCCCAACTTCCCCGCGCTGGTTCGCATGGACTCGCACGACGGCAGCGTCGCGGCCATCGGCGAGATTGACTCGGACGTGCTGCTGCGCAGCGCCGACGGGACCTGGTCGGTCGAGCAGCCCCCTGGTCTGTCTGCGGATGGCGTTGCGGCTCACCTCGCCTACGGCCCCGACGGTGTCCTGCACGTCACCCGCGGCGGCGGTGCGCTCGGCGACACCGGCTACGCGCGACGCTCGGGCCCCGACACCTGGGAATCTGTCCCGCTGCCCGCCGCGATGATCGATGGCTTCGACACCGCGGTCGAGGTCATCGACGACGTCGTCCACATCTGCGCCGTCACGCCGCCGAGCCTGGTCTGCACCAACTCGACCAGCTCGTTCACCGAGATCAGCAACGAGGTGCCCTTCGAGGGCAACCTCGTCGAGCTCGCCGGCGCGTGGATGCTGCAGATCACCGACACCGCCGATCCGACCACCGTCACCTTCACCGCGCTGCGCTTCGACGGTCAGCAGTGGGTGAGCGTCAACGCCACCACCTACCCCGGCGAGGTCGTCCAGCTCGCCACCCACGAAGACGCCGCGGGCGACCTGCACATCGCCGCCGTCGTGCTCACCGATCCGGGGCAGCTCAACCAGGAGCTGCGCTATCTGAAGTTTGGTCAGGGTGGATCGCTCGAGCAGTCGTGGGTGCACTGCGACGTGCTCTCGGCCGACGTCGTCGGACGCTCGGATGGCAGCGCGGTGATCAGCTTCAGCACCATCGACGGCGAAGTGTCCTTGGCCCTGCCGGACTGAGGCCCTGCCGGACTGAGCTACTGCGAATGGCGGGTACGCTCGGCGATGAACATCCAATCGAGCATCTCCGCCAGCGCGACCTTGCGGCCGTCCCATCCGCTCAGGCCGGTCTCTGCCTCGACCTTCAGCTCGGCTGCTCGCATCCAGCGCTCCAGCGCTTCCAGCTCGCCTCCCGTCGCGGCCGATGGTGCCACGCCTGGGATTGCGCGACCTATCGGATTGCGAAACACAATCTGCTGATCTCGCACTTCTGCGGAGAGCTTGCCCTCGTGCAGCATTCGATGGTGGCTGCTGCACACCAGCATGAGATTCGAGAGCTTGGTCGCGCCGCCTTCGGCCCAGCCCTGAATGTGATGTGCATGCAAATGCCGCCTGCGCCCACAGCCTGGCGCCCGGCAGCCGCCATCGCGCAGCCAGAGCGCGCGAGCGATCGCCGATGGGATCTGCCGAGTCCGCCGCCCCACGTCGAGCAGCGCGCCGTCGTTGCCCATCACCACGTCGACTCGCGCCCCGCCAGACGCGAGCATGCGGGCCATCTGTAGCGGTACGGGCGTGCCGTCGGGCAGCCAGCCGCCGACACCATCGTGGCCACGCTCGAGCTGGTTCTTCGTCGTGATCACGACCAGCTCGTAGCCGGAGCCCAGCGTGCGCGGGCGATGGTGCAGGTAGCCGCGAGCGACATCGACGATCGCGTCCGCACGGCGATCCTCGAGGTCCTCGTTGTCGTTGGCCGAGGCTCCCGCAGGAGCTCCCGCGGGAGCCTGCTCGGTCGCCGGCGGCTCCCGATCCATCGCGGACATCATCGCGTTCCAGAGCAGCTCGGCCTCCTCCGGCGGCAGCTGCATCTCGATACGCACCATCCCGTCGAGCGTCTCCGTCCGACGCACGAAGCGACGATGGTTGCGCGGCAGCTCCAACGGCCCGCGGTCCGCATCACGAACGCGCTGGTAGGCGCGAGCCAGCCGCTCGATCTGCGAGGCCGTCGCGTGTGCGGCCACGTCGATGAAGTCCTGCTCCGATTCGAGCGTGGCCACCCGCGTGATCGCCCGGACCTTGGAATAGCTCAATTCGCCTCGGCCAAATAGCGCGTCCACCTTCGTCAAGGTCCCGAGCGCCCGCGTGACCCGGACCTTCTCGCGCGCGGCCTTGATGCCGATGCCGATTCGCCAGCTCAGCCACTCTGCGCAGGACTTGAAGCCTGCGCGGCCCCAGGCCTCGTGGGCGTCGAACAGGCGCAGCCGGGTCATCAGCGCATGCTCGGCCACGTCGATGCGGACGGCGAATGTGGCAATCTCCTCGCCGAGCGCCTCGAGCTGATCGAGGGTGAATGATTCGCACGATGCTGAGCCAACGGACATCGCGAGACTATCGCACGACTCTACGAATACGACAAGCGATGAATCGGGCAGAGTGATGCCGGATTCGATGCTGCACATTTGCCGGTCGAGGCTTCCGCGGGAGCGTCTCGTTGCACCTCGTGCACGCCTTGCCGACGTGCATTGCCGACGACCGAGCACCACGTGCACGCGCCGGGTCGAACCACCGCCGTTCGGGGACCGACCACCGCACGCGCGCGG
>DATLLB010001055.1:0-19461 GCA_035538075.1 Enhygromyxa sp. | reverse complement strand
GCACCGGGCGAGGTGCTTCGCTCGATTCGCGATCGTCACATCCGCCTGCGCCTCCATCATCACGACTTCGAGGGCGCGCTGCCGCTGCTGCAGAGCTACGTCGTCGACTATCACGAGCATGCCGACGCCGTTCGAGCGGCGATCCTGCTGGTCGACACGCTGGCGATGGGCTGGTCCACGCCGGACCGCAACTCGAACCTGGGGACCAGCATGCTCGCGTGGTTCGATCGCCTCGCGACCCTCGCGCTCTGGCACGATCCCGCCGCGGCCGAGCTCCACCAACGCGTCGCCGAGCTGCGCCCCGGAGCGATGTGGAGGGCCGCCGAAGCAGCGCGCGAGGAGGGCCGGAACGAGTGGGTCGCGCTCGCCGAAGCCGGGCTCCCGCCGCGCTACGAGCACGCGGGCTTTCGGCGCTGCGCCGAGCAGTTCATGGCGATCCTCGAGGCCTATCCCAACCACGACCGAGCCAGCACGCTGCTGTGGAACGCCGCCGTGTGCTACGAGGCCAATTACGACATCGGGCGAGCCTACGCCGCTCGCGAGCTGCTGCTCGCTCGCTATCCCGACAGCGAGCACTTCCAACGAGTCCTCCTCTATCAGGCCGAGACTGATCACGCGCTCGCGCGCTACGACCAAGCCGAGGACCACTACCTCGAGTACGCGCTGCGCTACCCCAAGGACCAGCGCAGCGATGACGCGCTGCTATTCGCCTATCAGTTCGGCCATGCGCTCGGCCACGACACCTCGGACGTGGTCGACGAGTACGTGAGCCGCAACGCCCGGCGAGACGCGGAACGGACCGGGCGCTTCTTGTGGGCGACACGCCCGGCCGAGCCGCAGCGGCTGCTCGAGTTCGCCGACGAGTTCCTGCGCAGCTTCAGGTTCAAGGCCGGGCTCACGTCGCGCGAGGTGCTGCAAGTGAGCGCCGCGCTGCACTGGACGCAGGCCTGTCGAGGGCTGCTCGACGACGACCTGTGTGTCGAGCGGCGAGCGGCCGAGCGGACCAACCAGTGCTCGATCGGCGATGTGCCGATGCCAAAAATTCGTGCGCGCGAGCGCAAGCAGGCCGACGAGGCGCGCTCGCTCATGAAGGCCGCCGCCAAGTATTGGGAGACCTACGACGGCCGGACTGCGGGCGATCCGGCGTGGAGGGACAGGCTCGCGGCCGAGAGCGCGCTGTTGCTGCTCGAGCCCGAGCTCGAGGACTATCTGCTCGCCGGCCCCAATGCGCCCCACGCCCGCGCGCGCGCCAAGCAGCTCGACGCGGACTACCTCGAGGTCGCGGCGCTCGGGCAAGTCGACGTCGCGATCCGGGCGCACGCGCGGCGCGGGCGGATCTGGGAGCTGCTGGCCAGCCCCGGCCTGCGCGTGCACGAGGGCACCTGTCGACCCGCGACCGCGTGGGCCCACGGCGATCGCAAGCGGGCGTTGGCCGGTTATTCGCAGTGTCTCGAGCTGGCGGTGGCGCAGCTGCACTTCAACGACGCGGCGCGGCGCTGCGAGGCCAAGCTCGCGGGCGAGGTCCCCAAGCGAGTGCCGCCCCTGGTCGAGCTGTTTGGCGAGCCCGGGCTGCTGCCCTCCGCGATCGAGCCGAGCGGGTTGCAGGGATAGGGCGTCCGCGCTGTCAAAACAGCTCGATCGCCGCCAGCCCCGGCACGCCGTCGCGCCCGTGCGGCGCGTCGAGCTCGAGCTGAGGCCCGATCGCGACAATCCGCGTGGGATTGATCTGCGGGTGGCTGCCGTAATAGTGCCTGCGAATGTGCTCGAAATTGCAGGTCTGCGCGACGCCGGGCAATTGATGGATCTCCCGCACGAACCCCCACAAATTCGGATAGTCGACAATGCGCCGGCGGTTGCACTTGAAGTGCGTGTGATACACCGAGTCGAAGCGAATCAGCGTGGTGAACAGGAAGATGTCGGCCTCGGTCATGCGCTCGCCGGCCAGCCAGCGCTGGCGCCCGAGCACGCCCTCCCAGTGGTCGAGCGCCTCGAACAGCGTGACCACGGCCTCCTCGTAGGCGCGCTGCGAGCTGGCGAAGCCGGCCTTGTACACGCCATTGTTGATCGGCTCGTAGATCGCGTCGATCACCCGCTCGACCTCGGCGCGCAGCTCGATCGGCGCAAAGTCGACGTCGCGCTCGGCGATGCCGGTGAACGCATGATCGAGCATCCGCACGATCTCGCGCGACTCGTTGTTGACGATCGTGCCGCCTCGCTTGTCCCACAAGATCGGCACGGTCACGCGCCCGGTGTATTGGGGATCGGCGTGGGTGTACACGTCTCGCAAGTAGCGGGTCCCGAGCACTGCGTCCGCGGTCGCGCCGGGGACCGCAGGATCGAAGCGCCAGCCCTCGTCGCCCATGAAGTGGTCGACCACCGAGACGTCGATCGCCCGCTCGAGGCCTTTCAGCGCGCGCATGATCAACGTGCGATGCGCCCACGGGCACGCATACGACACATAGAGATGATAGCGATCGGCCGCGGGCGCGAATGGACCGTCGACGCCGACGCGGCCGTGAAAGCGCGTCTGCGATCGCACGAAGCGGCCCTCGGCGTCGGGCTCATACCACTCGGTGGTCCACTGTCCTTCGACGAGGCGTCCCATGTCTTCGAGCTTACGAGGCTACGTAGCGGTGGTTACGGCCGCGGTCGTCACGGCGGCGGCGGGAACCGAACCTCGTTGGGATCATCGACGGGCGGCAGGCGAGGGAAGGGCACCACGCCGAGCTTGCCGACTGCGGGCACCGGCCAGCGCATGAGCCCCTTGGGCGTGGCGATCACGAAGATCAGCTGCTCGAGCGGGCGATCGAACTCGAAGCGAACCTTGGTCGGATGCCCGTCGTTGGCCGCCAGGATCTCCACGCGCAAGCTCGGGTAGGCGAGCACGTCGCCGACCGCGAGCGGCTGATCCTCGCGCCGAAAGAACAGCTCGCCGGCGGTGCGCATCCACTCGCCGTTGTCGATCGCGGCGAGCTCGAGCGTGTTGGGCTTGCGGCGACTGGCGACCATCGGAAACTCGCCGCCGAGCGCGAGCGGTCGCCACGTGCGAGGGGCTGGCCAGCCGTTGGCGTCGAGCACGAACGAGCCGTAGAGCCCGAGCGACTGGCTCGGCGCGTTGAGGATCACCACGTCGGCGCCCGCGAGATCGGGGCCCAGAATGTCGCCCTCGACGAACGCGGCCAGGTTCTGCGCCTGCAGCTCGTCGATGTACTCGAGGTAGGCCTGGCCCCAGCGCAGATCGTTGATCGTGTGCGCGTAGGCCAGCAGCCCGGCCAGCGGCAGCAGCACGGCGCCACGCAGGCGCTCTGCCGTGTTGCGCGAGCGGATCAGTCGAGCGCAGGCGACCAGCACCGCGGCGATCAACACACACACGCCGAGCTGCGCGAGGATCAACAGGCGCGAGTGAGCCGGCGCGACCGCGATCGGCAGCATGCCCAGCAATCCGCCGAGCACCACCGCACCCACCACTCGTCGCTCGTGCGCCTGCAGCCCGCGACGCGCGATCGCGATCACGATCGCCGCGATCGCGATCGCAATCCAGGCCACCCGCGTGTGCACGTCGTGATACTCGCTCGACGAAAGCTCGGGCGTGACCAGCCGATCTTCGAAGGGCTCGAGCAAGCCGAAGCGAAACACGTGGATGGTCGCGGCCGGGATCGACCAGAAGCCCGCGGTCACCATCTGCGGCACGCGAGTGCTCGCCCACTTCAGGTAGCCGCCCGGCGTATGAAAAGGATCGGCGTAGACCTCCGCGCCGAAGGTCCCGTAGCCGAGCAGCTTGTGCGCGAGCAGGTACAGCGCGACGGGGACCAGCACGGGCAGCAGCGCCCGCGCACGCTGCTTGCGATCACCCGGCCCGAGCAGCAGCTCCCACGCGAGCAGGTAGGCGACGATCGCCAGCCCGTACTCGCCCGCGCCGATGCACAGCGTCATCAACAGGCCCTCGATCCACGGCCCGCGCTCGCGCAAGAGACCAGGCGTGCTCGGCTCGGGCGTGCGCCACTCGAGGTGCACCCAGAAGGCCAGGAACCCAAACGTCGCGCAGATCAGCACGCAGCGATTGGCCAGCCAGCCGAGCGGCGAGACCACCCCGGCCTCGCACGCGAACAGCAGCGTGGCCAGCAGCGCGATCGAGGTTGGCAACAAACGGCGCGTGAGCAGCCCGAACGCGACGATCATCGCGCCGAGCCACAGCAGCGAGTGCGCGTGCCAGAGCTCGACCGCGCCCGGAAACAATGCGTGATCGATCCACAAGAGCACGCTCGCGACCGGCCGCAGCACGGTCCCGTGCAGCTCTGGCACCGACCACCACGGCGCGGTGCCCTGCTCGACGTGCGCGACCATGGTCTCGCCGCGGCGCAGGAACGCGTACAGATCGAAGGGCACGTAGCCGTCGCCCGGATAGAGCCCGGCGAGCATGCCGTGCTGCATGAAGTCGTCGCTCATCAGCCCGACCGAGATCGCCGACGCGCGCGCGACCATGGCCAGCAGCGCGATCAGGCACAGCAGCGCGAGGTAGCCCGCCGTCGAGGCAGTGGGACGCTCGCTCATGCGGTCTCGCGCTCATGAACGTAGCGGGTCCGCAGGCGCATGAACGGGCGCTCGACCCCGTGGAAGAACAGCAGCGAGAGCGCGATCGCAGCCGGGAACGCCAGCAGCAGCGTGTTGAGGGTCGCGTCCAGCATCGGCGGGATCCCGGGAAACCACTCGTGAAGAGGCAGCATCAGCCCGGGCATGCGCTCGCGGTCGAGCGGATCGCCGATCACCAAGCCGACGATCATGAAGTGACAGATGTAGGTCGAGAAGCTCATGTCGCCGAAGAACGCGAACAGGCGCTTGAGCGGGCCCCACAGCTTCGGCGCGACCGCCAGATAACTCAGCACCAGGAGCAGGCAGACCAGCGACTCCCAGGTCGGCGCCCAGATCTTCCACCACGCCTGCTTGGGGTAGCCGCCGCTCTGGCTGAGAAACCACTCCCACCCGAACAACACCGCGACCGCGACCGCGAACGTGCTCCTCGGTCGATCGCGCAGCCCAGTGATCAACCCGGCGAAGAACGGGTGCGTCGGCCCGAGCCTGGCCGCCCGCGGATCCTCATGCCAGCGCAGGTACAGCCGCGCGCCGAGCATGCCGATCAGAAATGCGTCGAGCCGCCCGGGGATCAAATGCCAGTAGTGGAGATCGCGAATGCTGTCGCCGAGAAAGAACCCGACCGTGCGCAGGCCCAGCATCAGGCCGATCATCCAGACCAGCGGCTTCCAGCCTTGCCCGTTCATGATCGCGATCAGAAACGGAAAGATCAGATAGAACTGAAACTCGACCGCCACGGTCCAGAACGCGGTGGTGACCGGATGCAGGCGCAGGGCGGCCTCGGTCATGTCGCCGAAGATCGTCGCGGTCGTGAGGAACCCGTCCCACTCGAAGCGATCGGGGAACAGCGCGATGCCGAAGAACAGCGCGGTCAGGAACACCGGCATCACGCGCAGCACTCGGTTGCGCATGTACTTGCCGTAGTCGAGCTGCTTGTCGAACCCGACCAGCGTGAAGATGAACCCGCTGACGATGAAGAACACCGTGACGAACACGTGGGTCTCGATCAGCGGAGCGAACAGCGGGTGTGTGGCCTTCGGCCAGTTGTTCCACGTGATCGGTGGCGGGTAGTGCATGCCGAGCGAGACCCAAAAGCCGTGGTGAAACAGGACCATGAACGCCGCGAACCCGCGCAGGTGGTCGAGTCCCTCGACGTACGACACGTTGAGGCTGCTCGCGGCGCTCGAGATCGGGGGCTTCGCCACGGCCGCAGCATACGGGGAATTTTCACCGCGAGGTCAGACAACCGTCGACGCCGACCGCGTCGGCGGGCTACCGTCGTGCGCGATGAGCAGCCCCGCACCGGTCGACGTCGGCGATGCGCTCGAGGATCTGATCAACCAGTTCTCGGATCCGATGTCGTTCTTCCGCGAGCTGATCCAAAACGCGATCGACGCCGGAAGCGACCAAGTCGAGATCGACTTCGAGTTCGAAGCCAGCGCCAAGGATCCCGACAGCGGCGCGATGATCGTGATCGTCGCGGACTCGGGTGAGGGCATGGATCGCGAGATCATCGACAGCAAGCTGACGCGGCTGTTTTCGTCCAGCAAGGACGGCGACATGACCAAGATCGGCAAGTTCGGCATCGGCTTCGTGTCGGTGTTCGCGATCAACCCCGACGCGGTCTGTGTCGACACTGCGCGGGCCGGCGAGGCCTGGCGCGTGCTGTTCGACCGCGAGCGCAACTTCAAGCGCCTGCGGCTCGACGCCGCGATCGAGGGCACGACCATTCGCATCATCAAGAACTCGACCCGGGCCGAGTTCGAGCAGTTCGTCGCGCGAGCCAAGCAGGTCGTGCGCTACTGGTGCGGCCATGCGCACGGTGAGATCAGCGTGGCCGGCGAGCTCGTGACCGAGCCGTTCGGGCTCGACGCGCCGCTGACCGTCAGCTACCAGGACGAATTCTCGCACATCCACATCGGCCACCGCCGCGGCAGCGAGACGCTGCACGCATTCTTCAACGGCGGGCTCACGCTCGTGCAGGCCGATCACAACCACCCGACCGCGATCGCCGAGCTGCGCGGGCTCTGCTTCAAGGTCTCGTCGCGCTACCTTGAGCACACGCTCACCCGCGACGACGTGATCAAGGACGGCCACTTCGGCAAGGTCGTCAAGCGGCTGCGCGAGCTGGCTGGCGACGAGCTGCGCGACAAGGTCTTCGCCGAGCTCGACGCGGCCGTGCGTGGGCCGTGGCCGTTCGCCGAGAGCCCCGAGGCCGAGCGTCTGCAGCTACTCTACGAAGCCGCGACCTGGCACCTGACCGACGGCAAGGGTCTCGCGCGCGCGCACGCGAAGCTGGGCTGCGCACGGAGCCCGAGCGGGCGCATCTGGACCTGGGCCGAGCTGCGCAAGCAAGCCGCCGAGGGCGTGTGGTTTGCGAGCGCTCGAACGCCGCTGTCGGACGCCGTCGAGGCGCTCGATCGCGTGGTGCTGTGCAGCTACGGCGGCGTCTCCGAGCCCACCCACCAGACCTTCGTGCACAGCGTCGTGCGCCCGCTGATCCACGGCTTGCAGCTGATCGCCGGCACCAGCGACGACGGCCTGTGGCTCGGCAAGCAGTGGTACCTGCCGCTCGCGCCCGACCCCGCCGAGCTGCGTCAGTGGGCGAGCCTCGCGAGCATGGCCGAGCGCCTGCTCGAGGACACCGGGCACAAGATCGCCAAGGTCGCGTTCGGTCACTTCGGCCCGAGCGGCAGCTTGCTCGACGGCCGCGCGGTGATCAGCCAGCGCGAGTTCGGCGAGGCCACGCCGCGCGCCGAATCGGGCGAGCTGGGCAAGGGTCTGTTCTCGCGTCGGCGCACGCTGGTGGTCGACGCCGATCACCCGACCGTCCGCAACCTGCTCGGGCTCGCGGTGCGCGAGCCGGAGCTCGCCGCCTACCAACTCGTCAAGCTGTTCCTGCTCGCGAGCGGCTCGATCGCCAGCGCCGACGACTCGCAGCTCGCCAACGTCGCGATGACCTACCGGGAGACACGATGTCCAAGGCCGATGAGCTGATCGCCGGGCTCCAGACCGACGCCGAGTTCGACTCCGCCGGGGCCTTCTCGCTCGATCGCGAGAAGGCCCGCGAGAAGATGCGTCAGTTCCAGCTGGCCAACCCGCACCGCTACGTGCTGCTGCTGGTCGAGGCCGCGGTGCTGCGTGGCGCCAGCCGCATCGACTTCGAGATCGACGCCGACGACATGCACATGCGCTTCGACGCGGCGCTCGAGTGGGAGGACCTCGACGAGCTCTACAGCTCGCTGTTCGTCGATCGCAGCAGCGTCGGCATTCGCTCGCGCCGCGAGCTGGCGCTGGCCTGCAACGCCGCGATGGCCCTCAACCCGCGCTGGATTCGGATCGAGAGCTGGACGCCCGGCGATCCGCCGAGCGGCGTGCGTGGCCTGCTGCGACCCGACGCGCAGGACGAGATCGAGCGGGCCTCGCAGGCGCCCGCCGAGGTGCGCGGCCCGTCGACCCACATCCACGTCAAGGATCGGATCCGGCCGGGCCTGTTCGTCCGCTTCCTGCACAGCCTCGGCGACGCGCTGCCCGAGGCCGAGCTGATCCGCGAGCGCTGCAGCATGGCCAGCGTCCGCATCACGCTCGACGGCACGCCGGTCAGCTTCGGGCTGCCCAAGGGCGCGATCGCGGCGGTCGAGTTCGAGGCCGAGGGGCTGCGCGGCGTCGCGGGTCTGCACCCGACCGAGCAGCAGCGCTCGGCCGTGGTCCTGCTCTCGAACGGCGTCGAGATCGTGACCACCGATCTCAACGACAGCGTGCCGGGCCTGTGGTTTTGGGTCGACGCCTCGAGCTTTCGCAAGGACGCCTCGCAGGCCGACGTCGTGCGCGGCGATCCGACCTACGAGGCGATGCTGCATGCGATCGCCAAGGCCCGCGACGGCGTGCTCGGCAAGCTCGTGCAGGAGTGGACGGCTGGCAAGTACAGCCAGGTGCCGAAGTGGACGAGCGAGAAGGTCTTCGATCTGCTGCGCCGCTGCTTCCTGCGCTGGGCCGACGCCAACTGGCTGCACGTCGACGCCGGACCGCTCGGGCTGCTCGCCGATCTGCCGCTGTGGCGCACGCTCGATCGTCGCTGGCTGAGCCCGCGGGCGCTCGCGGCCGAGACGGATCCGGAGCGCGGGATCATGTACGCGCGCCGCGACTTCGAGGGCGTGCAGCCGCACGGCTGGGGCCCGATCATCCACACGCTCGACGGTCTGCTCGAGGTCGGCGCGCTCGATCGCGTCTATGGCCAGGCCGCCCGCGACGTCACCGAAGAGCTCGAGCGCGAGGTCCCGTGGGAGCTCAACCGTCGACGCTGGCGCAGCCGCAGCCACGCGCCCACGCTCCCGCGCGGGGCCGAGAGCGCGGCCGGGCTGCCGCCGATCGACATTCAGCTCGGCGAGATCGTCGGGCAGGTGGTCGCGCGTCCCGGGCAGCCGTCCGACGTGCGCATCGTCGTCGACGGCTGCCTGCTGTGCGAGATCCAGTTCGACCTCGGCGTGCTGGGCATCAGCGCGGTGCTGGCCGGCCCCTTCGAGCCTGCGCGCGACTACATGCACGCGCGTCCCGATCGCAACCTCGCGACCGCTGCGTTCGCGTTGCTCGGCCACATCCCGGGTCTGCTGGCGCAGCTCGTGGGACCCGGTCGCTGGGGGCAGTTCGTGCGCCCGTGCTTGCTCGCGCTGACGCGCCCCGACTTCACCAGCAAGTGGCTCGAGGCGTTCGGCTTCGAGCCGCGCGCGGCGATTGCCATGGTCGGTCGTGCGACGCCGCCCACGTTGATTCCGGAGCTGGGCCTCGGCGGTCAGCCCACGGCGATCGCCCACGCGCTGATCTTCACGACCGCCGACGAGCGCTCGGTCTCGCTGGCCGAGATCGACGCTGACCGGCGCGAGCGAGCGCGCGAGCCCGGCAAGGTGTTGATCGTCGACGAGGCCGCGCCGCTGACCTCGGGGCTCGGCGAGCTGATCTTGCGCGTCGACGCCAACGAGCGGCGGTTGCTGACGGCGATCTTCGGCAGCGAGCGCCTGCAGGACGACAGCGACAGCTATCGCCGCGAGATCGGTCGGCACATGTTCATGGCCAAGCCCAAGGTCAGGCCGTCGGTGCCGGGCGCGACGTGGACCGCCACGGTCGCGCGCGACGGCATCACCGGGCTGGTCGGCATCAACGCGTTCGAGCTGCGCAGCTGGACCGGCGACGAGCCGCGCAAGGCCAAGATCGAGGTCATCACCCAGGAGCGCCGGCTGACCACGATCGAGCCGCGCGCGTGGGTGCCCGGCGTGGTCGCGTCGCTGGTCTGGGAGGACGCCCCGCTCAACCCCAACTGGGACGGGATCGCCGGATCCACGCAGCCGCTCGAGCTGGCTGCCCACGCCGGCATCACGCAGATCCTCGAGACCCACGCACGCGAGGCGATCGCCGCCAACCGTCGCCCCGATCCCGAGGTCCGACGTCTGCTGTGGATGTCGATGGCCGCGCCGATGCTGAGCCCCGAGCACGCGGCTGCGTGGCGGCGGCTGCGAGCCAAGCTCGACTTCGAGGCCGCGGTCGACACCTACTTCGACCTGCTGCTGCTGTTCCCGACCGTCTCGCTCAGCGACATGCGCGAGGCCATCAAGCTGCTGCTCGAGGATCAGCACCTGCCGACCCGCGCCGCCGCGCTCGAGGTGTTGATGCGCGCCGAGCCGCCGCGCCTTGGCGGCCGCGAGTTCCAACGAGCGGTGCTCGAGCGCTACCCGCTGCTCGAGCAGGTCCCGATGCTGGAGCTCTGCTCCGGCGCGACCATTAACCTCGCGCAGCTGCTCGAGAACTTCGAGACCACCGGCGAGCTGGCCTACGTGCAGGATCTGTCGCTGCACTACCAGACCGACGAGTACGTGATCGTGCGGCCCGACTCGATCGATCACGTCGCGTTGCTGCGGCTGTTCGGGCGCGAGGTCTTCAAGGAGGTTTCGGCGTGGATCCACGAGCAGCGCCACCAGGAGCGCTTCGAGACCCAGGCGCCGCTCGCTGCCATTCGCGTGCAGGATCACAGCCGCCTGGTCGGCGTCGAGTTCGATCAGGAAGGCATCACCGGTGAGCTGGCGATCCCGCCCTGGTCGCCGGGCGAGTCGGGGCTCATGAAGGTGACCTTCTGCCACCAGCGGCGGGTCGTGCAGGAGCTCGAGATGCACGGCAAGCAGCCGGTGGTCGGCATCCTCGACGATCCAGAGGCGCCGCTCAGCACCGACTTTCGCTCGATCGACAGCAAGGCCCCGCGCATGGCCACGATCCGCAAGCTGCTCGACACCGTGCTGGCCGAGCAATTGCTGCCTGCGCTCGCCGACGCGTATCCGGGCCTCGGCGTGCGCGAGCAGAGCCTCGCGCGCGAGTGGATCGTCGATCACTGGCGCCGCTCGAGCCCGCGCGCCGGCGAGTACCCCAATCGGCTGACCGCGGCCGGCCGCAAGTTCGCCGAGCTGAAGCTGTTTCGCGACATCGATCAGACCCCTCGCTCGCTGGCCGAGCTCAGCGAGCGCTATCGCGAGCAACGCAAGCTCTGGTTTGTCGAGAGCGACCCCAACCATCCGGTCCCGCCGCCGTTTCCGATCCTCTGGTGTCGTGGCAGCGAGCGCGAGCTGATCACCGAGCTGTTCGGCGAGATCGAGGACTTCAGCGAGCGCTGGCGTGCGCGCGTCGAGGGTGAGCGTCGCAAGCAACGTGCCCGCGACCTGCCAGCGCTCGCGCCCGCGCCCGGCGTCTTGGTCTCGGTCGAGCTCGATCGGCACGGGTTCTCGGGCTTCATGTGGCTGCCCTCGCAGGTGCCGTTCGACGCGGGCGTGGTGTTCGGCTGTGACGGCAAGGTGCTGGCGGTCCGCAACGCGATCGAGCTGCTGAGCGACCGCAACGCGATCGAGCTGCTGCCTGTGCAGGGCGTGGTCGATGGCGTGCCGGCCGACGACGGCTTCGCCAACCCCGAGCTCGACAGCGCGCAGCGACGCTACCTGGAGACCCGCACGATCGCGCTCTACAAGGAACTGCTCGTCCAGCATCAGCGCGACGTCCAGCGACCCGAACGCCCCGAGTTCCACGAGCCTGGTCTCGTCCACCTGCGAGGGCTGCGGATCGAGCTGCTGCGTCGTGCTGCGATCGCCATCGCACGCGCGCGCTGGCGGGGCCTCGGCATCGACGCGATCCTCGGCAACTTCGAGAAGCGCATCGAGCAGGAGCCGCTGCTGCGCATGGTCAGCGGTCGCTTGATCAGCGTCGACGTGGCCCGCCGCGCGCGGCCGCAGGAGTTCGCCCACCTCGACATCTGGGATCCCAGCGGTCCGGCGCTCGATCCCAGCGAGCGCGCGCGCTTGCTGCTGGGCGAGGCCGCCGAACCCGAGCCCGCGACGGCGTCCGAGCAAGCCGAGCCGCAGGTCGAGCCCGAACCGCAGGTCGAGCCGAAGCCGGCTTCCGAGCCCAAGCCCGAGCCGGTCGCCGAGCCCGAGCCGCTCGTGCCCGAGGGCCCGATCACCGTCGAGCTGCTCGACGCCAACAACCAGGTGGTCCCGATCTCCGAGCGCGACCTGGTCGGCGCGCTGCTCGAGCAGATCCGCGAGGAGCTCCGACTGCTCCGCGAGCGTCATCAGATCGTGCTCTCCGAGGGCCAGCTCGACGGCATCGCGGCCGACGCTCGCAACGGTCGCGAGCTGGTCCGCATCGAGGACGAAGGCGTGGTGTTCGACTCTGCACACCCCCGCTTCGCTCGAGCGATGCGCGACCCCGATCCGATCTGGGTGAGCTTCCTGGCCTCGGTCGCCTACACGGCGCTCAACCGCTGGCTCGACGAGATCACCGACGAGGACGAGCTGGTCTTCCACCAGCGCCACGCCGAGCACCTGCTCAGCGGCCTGATCGGCTGATTGCCTAAGACCGATCCTCCGCGCGGCTCGTAGTGGGGCGCGTGAGAGCTCGGCGCTCGGTCCATCCATTCGTGCTCGCCTCATGCATGCTCGGCCTGCTCGCCTGTCGAAGCAGCCCGCCCGAGCCTCGTCCCTCGCCGCCGAGCAGCCCCGAGCCGGGCGTCGAGCTCGCCACGCTCACCAAGATCCGAGGCGGCAACGGCCTGCGATCGCCCGATCTGCCCGACGGCCTCCACTTCGGCGAGGGTGCCCGGCTGGTCGCCGGCCAAGCGCTGGAGACCCCACGCGGCACTCGAGCCGAGCTGACGCTCGACGACGGCGCGCGCCTGCGACTCGACGAAGACAGCCTGCTCACGCTCACGACCGACGGCCTCACGCTCGCACGCGGTCGACTGATCGTGATCACCGACGCCCGCGCGCAGCCGCTCGAGGTCCACACCAGCGACGCCAGCCTCGCGATCGAGCGGGGCGAGATCGAGGTGCACGCCAACACCACCACCCGCCACTTCGGCGTGATCCATGGCCGCGCCACGCTGCGCGCCGACGACCGCGAGATCCCGCTCGGCCCCGGTGGTAGCATCGCCACGCCGTTGCCCGAGCGCAGCTCGCCGATCGAGCCCGAGCTGAGCTTGCGCCCGCTCCACGACAGCGCCTGGTCGGCCGCGTTCGACCACGCCGAGCTGCTCACAGACACGCTCCAGCCTGGCGTCGGCAGCTTGGTCGCGCGGCGGGCCGGTTCGCAGGTCGAGCGCCAGTCGTTGCGGCTGACCGAGCAGAAGGTCGACGTCTCGATCGTCGGCCGCATCGCCCGAACCGAGGTCGAGCAGGCCTTCTTCAACGACAGCGCGGTCACGCTCGAGGGCATCTTTCGGTTCCCGCTGCCGGCCGACGCCTCGATCTCCGATCTACAATTGTTGGTCGGCGACACCTGGGTGCGCGGCGAGATGGTCGAGAAGCAGCGCGCGCGGACCATCTTTCGCAGCATCGTCGACGCGACCGTGCCCCGCGATCCGGCGCTGCTCGAGTGGGAGCGCGGCTCCGAGTTCAAGCTCGACATCTTCCCGATCCCCGGCCACGGCGAGCGCCGCATCAAGCTCGCCTACACGCAGGTGCTGCCCGAGCGCGGCGACCGGCTGCGCTATCGCTACCCAATGGGCGCCGGCCGAGCCTCGGCCACCGAGATCGGCGAGTTCGAGCTCAGCATGACCATCGACGGCCGCCCGCTGGTCGCCGGCGCGCACGATCCCGAAGCCGATCTGCGAGCGCTGCTCGCCGGCCTGCGCACGCCGATGGTCGAGCTCGAGGCCGTGACCACCGGGGCGCTCGCGACCTTGCATCTGCGCGAGCGCGAGTATCAGCCGCGTCACGAGCTCGGCGTCGACATCCCGCTGCCCGCGGCCGAGCACCGCGTCGACGTGGCCACGCATCACGACCAAGACGGGCAGGGCTACTTCATGCTCACGCTGCGCCCGGAGCTGCAGCTCCGGGCGCAGCGCGCAGGCCTGTGCACCTCGCGATCGTGCTCGATCGCAGCCACGGGACCACGCCCTCGCTCTGGTCGGCGGCCGACGGCCTGGTGCTCGCAACGCTCGCGAGCCTGAGCGCCGAGGACCGCGTCACCGTGCTCGCCTGCGACACCGCCTGCGACGCGCTCGAGGGCGGCCTGCTCGAGCAGACCCTCGCAATCCAGCGCTACCGCGAGCTCGTCGACGCGCAGACGCTCGCCGGCGCCAGCGATCTCGGCGAGATGCTCACGCAGGCCGACGCCGCGCTCGACTCGGCGCCGCTCGAGGCCGAGCGCGTGATCCTCTATCTCGGCGACGGTGCCCCGAGCTCGGGCGCGCTGACGGCCGCGGAGCTCGGCGATGTGGTCGAGCGCGAGCTCGACGGCGTTCGCCTGCTCGCCGTGGCCCTGGGCGCTCGCGCAGATCTGCTGGTGCTCGAGCACCTCACCGCGCTGACCGGCGGCGACCTCCTGCGCGCCGATGCGGGCGACGATCTCGACGGCCTCGCCCGCGAGCTCGCCTTGCGAGCGCACGTCCCCGTCGCCCGTGCGCTCGAGCTCGAGCTGCCCGAGGGCCTGACGGAGGTGCATCCGCGTCGACTGCCGAGCCTGCGGCCCGGCGACACGCTGACCGTGGTCGGCAAGCTCGACGCGGGCGTCTCGGCGATCCGCGGCGACATCCGGCTGCGCGGCGCCGGCCCGCACGGTGCGATCGACGAGCGCTTTCAGATCGCCGTCGATCCGCAATTCGCCGCGGCCAGCTCCGTGCACGCTCATCTCCCGCGCACCTGGGCGCAGCACGAAATCCAGCAGCTGACCGCCACCCGTGGCGCCGCCGCGCGCACCGAGATCATCGCGCTCTCGCGTCGCTTCAACGTGATGTCGCAGCACACCGCGTTGCTCGTGCTCGAGAATGACGAGATGTTCGCCGAGTTCGGCGTCGCCCGTCGGGCCGACGACACCGACAGCTGGGATGGCAGCTTCGATGCCGATCCCGACGCATCCGAGGACGCCGTGCGCACGGTGAGCAGGACCGCGAAGTCGCCCGCATCCGCGCGGCGTAGCGCTGCGGGGCCCAACGTCGACTGCCTGCTCGATCCGAGCGTGCCCCAATGCCGGGGCGGCGGTGGGTCCAAGCCGGAGCCGCAGTACTTCACCCCGGCCGCCGAGGAGCCCGAGCCGCCACCGCCACGCCCACGCCCACGTCGAGTGGCCGACAAGCACTCGTTCCCCGACAACCCGACCCCGTTCGACTGTCTCGACTCGCCGCCGCCGCCCGGCTGCAACCATGTCGAGAACTGGCGTCGCTCGCCGCGAACCCGCAGCGCCACGAAATCACGCCTCGTGCTCGCGCGCGCCAACCCGTCGGATCGCGATCACGATCGCATCGCCGAGTTGCTCGCTCACCGCGACGAGCACCCCGGCGATCGCAAGGCCCACCGCGATCTGGTCCGCGCAGCGACCCTCGCCGATCACCCCGACGCGCTCGCCTTCGCGAGGGCCTGGGCTGACGCCGATCCCGATCACGCGCCCGCGTTGCTGGCCCACGCCGACCAGCTCGCGCGCGCCGGCGATCCGCTCGCGCTGCGTCACTACGCCAGCGTCGTCGAGGTCGCGCCCTTCGTCCGCAGCGAGCACGCGCGCCTGGCCAGCGCCTACGCGGCGGCCGGCGACATGAAGCGCGCATGCTCGCATCGGCGCGCGCTGGTCAGCATCGATCCGCTCGAGACCGACTACCACCTCGCGCTGATCGACTGCCTCGCCCGCGCCGACCAGATCGAGCAGGCCCACGCCGCGATGACGACCGCCCGCGAGATCGTCGGCGACTGCCTCGCCAGCAAGGCCACTCGCGTCGAGCGAGCGATCGACGATCCGCCCCCACCCAAGCCCGCGCCGCTGCATCAACACCCCGAGCTGCGCGCGGAGCTGCGCTGGCACGAGCCGGAGGATCTCGATCTGGCGATCATCGATCGCCGCGGCCGACGAGCGTCCGTGCAGCACCCGATCGACGTGCGCGTGCGGCCAAACGAGTGGGGCCTCGAGCAATTCGAGATCCTCACGCTGCGACGCGTGCGAGGCGTCGTCTATCTCGAGGTCACGCGCCCGCAGGTGCCCAACGCCGAGCCGCTGCGCGCGAGCCTGACGATCCATGGCACCGGCGGAGCCCGTCAGCACTTCGACTTGGTCCTGCTCCCCGGCACCCAACGCGTCGCGCTCGCGCACTGGCGAGGGTGAGTCAGACCGCGATCGAGTCGACCTTGGCCGTGGCCGCCTCGGTCGCGGCCGTCAGCGCAGCGAGCTCGCCGATCGGATCCACCGCGCTCGCCTCCGCCAGCAGCCGCGCCCGCAGGGCCAGCACACACTCGCTCTCGGTCCCCGCCCAGCGCAGGAACGCCTCGATCACCGCGCCCTCGTCGGCAGGCAGCGGCTGCCCGAGCAGCCGCAAGCTGTGATGGGCCACCTCGCTCAGCCGCTCGAGGCTCTCGCGCAGCAACGCGTCGAGCCGCAGCTGCTCGGTCGCCAAGCACCACAACAAGCGATTGCGCAGCCGATGCCCGAGTGTCCGCAGCGCTCGCTCGATCTCGTGGCGCAGGTGCCCGGCCGCGATGTCGAGCTCCGCGAACGGATCGCGGCCCGCGAGCAGCACATGCTCGTCGCGCCACTGCGCAATCTCCAGCGCGTGCACATCGACCGACCCACGCAGCTCCGCGCGCGTGAGCGTGCGAATCTGCAGACCGGCCTTCAGCGGCTGGACCAAGCCCTTCGCCAGCGTGCGCAGCGTCTCCGCCGTCAGCTGCTCCGCGACGATCAATAACTCCGGGTGCGCCCGCAGATCGCGATCGGGCCGCGCCGCCGCGCCGATCAGACAGACCGCGATCAACCCCTCACCAAGCGCCGACCCGACGGCAGCCACCGCGGCATCGATCGGCGCGCGCATCCGGTCCGGCATCCACTCGAGCGTGGGCATCGGATCGCGATGCTACCCCGAGTGATGTCCGGCCGCCGTCCGAATCCGCTTTTGCGACTGCAGCAGCACCTTCCCCGGCCCGGTCACGCGGGTCATGAACAGCCCCTCGCGCCCGAACAGCACCTTGAGGCACCCACCCACGCCGACGATGTGGTAGTCGGTCTGCGACGCGAACGCGGCCAGGTTGCCGGTCGAGATCGTCAGCGCCTCGCCGGGTGCGAGCTCGCGCTGCAGGAAGTCGCCGGAGCCGTGGATGAACACCAACCCGCGACCCGAGATTTTCTGCAGCAGCAGGCCCGCGCCGCCGAACATCGCCGCACCAAAGCGGCGCGCGACCGTGACCTCGATCTGCACGTCGCCCAGCGCAGCCACGAACGAGCCGGCCGTGCACGTCACCGGCCCTTGCGCGAGATCCCAGACCGCGATCTTGCCCGTACTGTTGGCGCCCAACACCACACGACCACCGGACCGCATCGAGGTCAGATACGTCATCGACAAGCCTTCGCCCGAGAGCATGCGCGAGATCGCAGCGCCGGGAATCTTGAGCTGCCACTGCACGCCGTTCTCGAGGGCGATGATCCCCCCCTTGCTGGCCCACACCGACTGTCCGAGCGCCAACGTCAGCTCGACGGTCTGCGCAATCTCGCCGTGCAGTCGATATTCTCCGGGCAACCCGGCTGGAACCGGCGGGCGATCGAGCACCTGAAGCTGCTGGGTCATCGCGCGAGCATATCAATCCCGCAGCCCGCAGCCCTCGCGCTCGGGCGGCTGATAGGGCGGCGGCTCGACAATGATCCTCGGCGTCAGCTCACGCTCCGGCGCCGCGCCGCAGCGGACCCGCCGAAACACGGTCGGCACGTCGCGCCACTCCGGCGCGTCGGCGTTGAGCAACGACTGAAATTCCATGCGCTCGAGCTCGACCGTGCCGGAGAAGTGATCGAGCAAGTACGCGCCCCGCAACGGCCCGCAGATCTCGAGGTCGCGCCACTCGACGGCATCGAACGAGAGCGCGAGCCCATCGGCGCGGCCCTTGGCCTGCTCGAACACAGCGCTGCGATTCCCCGGCTCGTCGCACAGCGGCGGCTGCGGGCGCCCGACGCTGCCCGTCCAGAACTCGGCGCGTATGGTGCCACGCAGCAATCCCTCACCGTCGGGATCGCGCTCGACATTCAGCTCGAACACGTACCACTGGCCGACGTGCTCGTAGTACACGTGCGCCAACCAGATCCCCACGATTGGATCATCGCCACATTCGAACGCAGGCGGCGGCAAGCGACTACGCTGCTCCTCAATCGTGGCGGGCGCCAGCGCAGGGCCCAGCGTCAACAACACACCAATCAGCGCCGCCGGACCCCATCCCGGTCGTGGTCGGTCGGCGTCGAGCATGCGCCGAGCATAGCGCACCCGCGAGCCGAAGCCGACTCACGTGCCGGACTCAGACCCGTCGCGGGCCTGAAGTGGGCTTGCCGCCCGGCGCGAGCCGATCGAACGTGTCGATCGATCGGGTGCGCCGGTGCGGCGTGCCGATGCGGATCAATCAGTTGGGCTGCTGTCGTCCTCCCTTGCGCGACGTCGAGGTCGACTTCTTGCCCCCCACATCCTCGCGGGTGACTTCGGTGTCCTCGGGTTTCCCGCGAGCCTCTTGCTTGCGGGTGTCCTTCCCGCTTTGCGACTTGCGATCTTGTTTGTTCTTGTCCTTCTCTGGTTGGGGCATGACGAGATTGACGAGCAACTTTCGAGCCATCGCGCATGCGTGGTCGCTGAGCAGCGCGTCGTGATCCCGAAACCGGTAAATTTTCCCCGGCTACTCGAATCCGGCTTCGGCATGCACCGTGCACAGCGGGCGCGTCACATGACCGTCCTCATCGAAACTCGCGAATTGCCGCCGGGGTGGAGCGATCCAGTCGCGCAGGATCAAGCGAATCTGCCGCACGACAATTTGAGTGACGCGCAATCCTCCATGCAGTTCTGTGCTCAATCATCTACAGATTCGGTCGCTGGGCCGGTCGACATTGATCCCGCCGCGCCCCCGTCCGAGATGGTCGAGCCACAGCGGGCCAAGCGAGCCGAGCAGGTCCCCGAGGGCCCGTGTTGGGTGCACGAGGTCGAGCTGGTCGGGCGCCGGAGCTCGCCGACAGCACGCTCGACGGGATTCTCTGTGCGCTCGACTCCGAGGGCCGCACCTGCGGCGCGCGCCTCGATCAGGCGCTCGCGGACGGCCGCGAAGCAGAGCTCGTCTATTTCGTTTTCGACATCCCATTCTCGCGCGGTGAAGATCTGCGCAGCGCACCGCTGATCGAGCGCAAGCGGATCCTGCGAGATCGACTCGCGAGCGTCGCCCACGAATCGGGCGCCCGCGTGCGCCTGTGCGAGTACGTGCTCGGCGCTGGCGCGAAGGTGTTCAACCGCGCCTGCGAGCTCGGGCTCGAGGGCGTGATCAGCAAGCGTGTCGATTCGAGCTACGACGGGCGCCCAAGTGACGCATGGCTCGAAGTCAAATGCGCACAGCGCCTCAATCTCGT
>DATLLB010001054.1:0-3525 GCA_035538075.1 Enhygromyxa sp. | reverse complement strand
CCCCTACACCCCGCTCGAGCTCGAGGGCCGCGACATCTACATCTCGGAGGGCTGCGTCAATTGCCACTCGCAGATGGTCCGGCCATTTCGTGAAGAGACGCTGCGCTACGGCGACTACGCCAAGGCCGGCGAATTCGTGTACGACCACCCGTTCTTGTGGGGCTCGCGGCGGATTGGCCCGGACCTGCTGCGGGTCGGCGGCAAGTACCCGGATCTGTGGCACTACAACCACCTCGTCGATCCGCGCTCGACCTCGCCGCGCTCGCTGATGCCCAGCTATGCGCACCTGGCCGAACAGCCGCTCGATCTGAGCGATACCAACGCCAAGGCCAGCGTCCACGCGATGTTCGGAGCGCCCTACACCGACGGCGAGATCGGGGCCGCGTCCGCGCTCGCGCAGATGCAAGCCGACATGATCGCCGACGGCCTCGTCGCTCAAGGTGCGCCCGACATTCGCAGCAAGAAGATGGTCGCGCTGATCGCCTATCTGCAGCGGCTGGGCGTCGACGGCAAGGGTGCCGTCGAGAACGGTGAGCCGCACGTCGAAGCGCCCGCGCAGGGCCTCCCGGTTCCGCTTCAATAACAGGAGTTCGTCATGAAAGCCGACATCTTGTCCCTCAGCGAATTCACCTACCTCGCCGAGATCAGCATCGTGATCTTCATGAGCGTGTTCCTCGGCGCGCTCTACTGGATCTTCCGCCCCGGCGCCGCGCGGGCCTACGCCGCGCGGGCGCAGATGCCCCTCGACGACCAAAACCCGGTCGAGTCGCTGATCCGCGAGCGCTGATCACCACCCCAACCCACGAGAATCGACCATGTCTGCACCACGCGACGAGCTGCTCGATCACGACTACGACGGCATTCGGGAATTCGACAATCCGCTGCCCAAATGGTGGGTGTACCTGTTCTACGGCTGCATCGTGTTCGCGGCCGTCTACGTGCCGTACTACCACTTTGGCCCGGGCGCGCTGCCGCGCGAGCAATGGGCCGACGACATGACCCAGTGGTGGGAGCAGCATCCGGCGCCCAAGCTCGCCAGCGCGACCGAGCTCGAGGCGATGGCCGCGGATCCGGGCTTCGTCGCGGCCGGTCAGTCGATCTATGCGGTGCGCTGCATCGCCTGCCACGCGGCCGACGGCGGCGGGCTGGTCGGGCCCAACTTGACCGACGAGTTCACGATCTACGGGCAGCAGCGCGATCAGATCGTCGGCGTCGTCTACCACGGCACCAAGAACGGCATGCTGGCCTGGAAGGACCAGCTGAGCCTCACCGAGATCTATCAAGTCAGCGCGTTCGTGCACTCACTGCGCGGGGCCACGCCTGCGCAACCCAAACAGCCGCAGGGCGTGCCGATCGTCGACACGCCAGCTGGTGCGGCGCCGACCGAGCACGCGGCCGCGTCGACCCTCGCCAAGACCCCGCAGGCCGGCTGAAGGACGACACACCATGGCGATCGCCGAGAACGACACCGTCACGACCATCGGCGCGGGTGGCAAGCGGGTCTGGCTTTATCCGCAGTGGATCCGCGGCAAGAAATTGACCGCCCGCACGATCGTGCATTGGGTGCTGCTGGTGCTCTTGCTGATTGGCCCGTGGATCGACATCGGCGGCCACCCGGCCACGCGCATCGACATCCCCGGGCGGCGCATGTACTTCTGGGGCGCCACGCTGATGGCCAACGACGGCGCCTACATGCTGTTCGCGGCCGGGCTGATCGTGTTCGCGGTGTTCTTCTTCACCGCGCTGTTCGGGAGGGCGTGGTGCGGGTGGAGCTGCCCGCAGACCGTGTTCCTCGAGTCGCTGATCCGCCCGGTCGAGCGCCTGATCGAGGGTGACGCGAGCGCGCGGCGCAAGCTCGACGCGGGGCCGTGGACGCGCGCGAAGATCGGCAAGAAGGCGCTCAAGTATGGGTTCTATCTGCTGGTCGCGGGCGCCGTCGGGACCACCTTCACCGCCTATTTTCTCGGCCGCGACGGCGTGATCGAGGCGCAGCTCAATCCCCTCTCCCACCCCGGCGGCACGCTCGTTTTCCTCGGCATCACCGGGCTGCTGCTGTTCGACTTCGCCTACTTTCGCGAGCAGACGTGCTTGGTCGTGTGTCCGTACGGGCGCTTTCAGTCGGTGCTGCTCGACGCCGACTCGCTCGCGGTCGGGTATGACGAACGCCGCGGCGAGCCGCGCGGGAAGGTAAACAAAAATCCGGCGAGTCGGACCTTGGAGCCGGTGGGCGATTGTGTCGATTGCAAGGCCTGCGTGCGGGTGTGCCCGACCGGCATCGACATTCGCAAGGGCGCGCAGATGGAGTGCATTCAGTGCATGGCCTGCATGGACGCCTGCGACGACGTGATGATCAAGCTGAAGCGGCCAACCGGGCTGATTCGGCTCGACTCGGAGCGTCGCCTGAGCGGTAAGGACTCGCGCAGCTTCGCCCGACGGGCCCTGCGGCCGCGGGTGGTCGCGTACGGGCTCGGGCTGCTCGGCGTGCTGGCGGTGATGATCTTTGCGATCGGTGCACGCGAGCCGGTCGGCCTCGACCTGCACCGCATGTCGGGCACGCCGCCCTACGTGGCGATGGCCGACGGGCGCGTGCAGAATTCTCTGGAGCTGCGCATTCAAAACCGCAGCTCGCAGACCCGCGCGTTCACGGTCTCGCTCGCCAGCGATGACGGTACGGAGCTCTTGGTGCCGGGTGGACAGCTGATTGTCGAAGGCGAGAGCACGCGGCAATTTCCGGTGTTCGTGCTGCGCCCGCAGGCGCAGGGCGGCGGGCAGGTGACGCTGCGGGTGGTCGACGATCAGGGCTTTGCGGACGAGATCGCGATCGAGTTCCTGGCTGGCTCGCGCCCGGCCGTCGACGTTCGCACCCAGGGGCGCAATTCCGGGCGAGGTGAGTCATGACCGAGCAGCGGCGCGCGTGGGCTTGGCCGGTCGGCATCGCAACCGGGCTCGGGCTCGTGGTGATCGCTAACGCGATCATGATCTCGATCGCCATCTCGCATCCGTCCACACCGGCCTCGGACGATCACTGGGCCGAGTCGCTGGCGTGGGATCAGGAGCTCGCGCTGCGCGAGCACAGCGTGGCGCTCGGCTGGTCGATCGCGGCGATCGGCTGGCAAGGCGAGGGCCTCGCGCTGCGTGTGGTCGACCGCGACGGTCGCTCGCTCGCGGGCCTGCGCGGCACGGTCACGCTCGAGCGGGCGGACACCGCTGCTCACGATCTGCGCGTCGAGCTGCGCGAGCTCGAGGATGGCCGCTACCTCGCCGACAAGGCCGCAGACCAGCGCGGGCTCGTGCGTCTGACGCTGGACGTGACCGACACCAACGGCGAGCGCTTCGTGACGCGTCAACAGCTCGAGCTCGAGACGCTGCCCACGCTCGACGAGGTGCGCCTGTGACCGAGCTCGGCCTGACGCTAGCGACCGTGCTCGCAGCCAGTCTGGTCGGCAGCCTGCATTGCGTGGGCATGTGCGGCGGCTTCGTCGCGAGCGTGTCGGGTCCCGGCCAACGCAAGCCGCTGCTCGCCTA
>DATLLB010001053.1:0-13972 GCA_035538075.1 Enhygromyxa sp. | reverse complement strand
GCTGATCGCCGAGCACGCGGAAGGCGAATTGGAAGTGGTCAAGGAAAAGCTGTGGAGGTTCTGCCTGACGGCCTTGGGTGGGAGCCTCGAACCCTGAGCTTCAGAGATTGTCCTGAATCCATGCGGTGGTGAACCGCTGCTCGGCGATCAGCAGGTCGACCAGCTGGTTGCCGATGAAGTTCTCGACCTTGCCGCCGACCAGCGGGACCTTGCACTCGCAGCTGGCCTTCCACACCCGACGCAGCTTGTCGTCGCCCAGCGGCTCGAGCTTGTACACGCCCTTGGCGATGAACTTGTCGGCGAAGAAGTTGGGGATCGTGACCACGTCCATCGCGTTGGTCGCCCGCCGCCAGACGTTGCGCTCTTCGTAGCTGATTGCATCCTTGACCAGCTTGCGCAGCGCCGAGGGCACGTCGCGCTTGGGCGTGAGCCGCTGGACCCGGTGAATGACCTCCGACGCGCCCTCGCCCTCGCGGCGGAACTCGATCACCTCGCGTTCGATGTCGAGGTGCTTCCACAGCGCCTCGTTGTAGGCGTCGCTGAAGAACATGTCCCAGTACTTGTCCGGGTTCGTGGGAAACTCGTCGGCGATCTCGTACTCGATCATGGCGCTTGGTCTGCGTTGGGAGGGGGTTGCTCGGGAGCTCGGGCGGCTTCGGCCTCGCGCGCGGCAGCACGCAGCTGCGGGTCGCGCATGAAGGTCAGGACCGCCACGGCCCCGACCAGCTCACCGTACCAGAGAGTGCACAACCTGATGAGCAGCGTCGAGGCCACCGCGATCGAGCTGCTCACGCCGATCGCGAAGCGGGCGACCAACAGGCCCAGCGATCCTTCGGTGGCCCCGAGCCCACCGGGCAGAAATGACAGCGCGCCGAGCAAGGTCGTGGCCGACCACAGGAACACGCACAGACGCAAGCTCGCCTCGACGCCCGGAAATGCGTTGAGGATCAGCCAGTAGCCGACGCACTCGAGCCCCCAGCCGACCACCGAGATCACGCTGAGCAGACCGAGACGCCGCAGCTCGAGCAGCGCCGCGGAGCTGGCGACCAGCTCGCGGGCCTTCGTGGCCACGTTGGCGAGCTTGTTCACGCGGGCCATCCGATCGAGCACGCCGTGAAACAGCCGCGGCGAGCCCAGGATGATCACACCGGCCGCGACCAACACCAGCGCCGCGATCACGTGCGGCAGGTACTGCTGAAAGTCCGAGATGCCGATCAGCGCCAGCACCACCAGCGCGACCACGTCGCTGAGTCGATCGGCGACGACCACGGGCGCGGTCCGGGTGAAGGGCACGCCGTTGCTCGCGCGCAGCAACACGCTGCGCAGCACCTCGCCGATCTTCCCCGGCGTCACCGACATGCTCAGCCCGGCCAGGTAGATCTCGAGCGAGCGGCCGAGCTTCAGCTCGGTCGGCGGGTGCAGACCGCCCGAGCCGCCGCGCACGTCGAGCCAGCCGAGCGCCAGCTCCCACTTCCAGAAGCGCAGCAGGTAGTTGATCGACGAGAGCAGCAGCGCCCAGACGATCGCCGACCAGGCGAAGCCCTCGAGGCTCGCCGCCAGCTCGCGGGCGTCGAACACGATGATCGCGATCACGTAGACGACCACGCCGACCGCCACGCCGAGCAACGTGCGACGCAGCAGCCGACTCATCGCCGCTCCGCGCTCGCAACCTGGCGGACTGCCCCGAGCCGCTCGTGCTCGCCGTACCAGCGCGCGGTCCATTGCTGCGCGAAGCGGCCGGGCACGCGCGCAGGCAAGGCCGCCCCGCCTGCCGAGGCCCCGCTCGTCAAACCCAGCGTCGAGCCGATCCCCGTGGTGATGCGCTTGGATTGGCTGCGGATGCCGGAGATCGCCCGGTCGGCGAGGCGAGTTGGTGGCGTGCGCGGCTCGGTCACGTTCAGCTGCGGCCAGCGACCCGGCGTCGCGCCGAGGGCAGGGATCGGCAGCTCCGACTCGCGCCGCGTCAGGCCGAGCGCGCGCGCGAGCCAGTGATCGACGCCGAGCAACGCGTCGAGCTCGAGACGATCGACGCGGCCCAGCGCGAGGTAGCGCTCGGGGCTCTCGAGCTCGCCGAGCAGACGCGGGACCTCGGCGGTGGTGGTGCTCGGCGATCGCACGAAGCGTCCATCCGCACCGCGGGCGCGCGTGGTCGCGGACGCAGGCTCGAGCGCGCCGGCCCAGGTCGCATCCACGAGCACCGCCGCGCTCGCGAAGCTCGCGGCGATCAGCTCGAGCCCGGCGGCCACAGCCTCGCGCCCTTCATCCTCGGGTCGCGGACGCAAGCCCGTGCCCGGTGCCGGTGCGTAGCCCCAGGCGCGCGCCAGCTCGCCGAGCGCCAGCGCGAGCGGACCTTGCCATCCTCGCGTGCGACCCAGATCCTGCGCTCGCAGCAGCAGGGGCGTGCACACGATCAAGCTCGAGCCCACGACCTCGCGCGGGATCGTGAACGGTCGCCGCTGACCGTGACTGCGCAGGCTCGTGCTGCGATCGCGGCTCGGGGTCTCGATCAGCTCGCACCCGTCGACGCCGAGCAGCGCACGACCGGCCTTGCGCAGCACCGCCTCGTCGGTCTCGGCGTCGGCCAGCGTCAGCAGCTGCACGGGCGTGCGCTCGGCCTCGACGCAGGCCTCGAGCACACCCGCGAGCGCCCACGGTGTGGCCGTGAGCCCGGGGTGCGGCGCGAAGCCGATCAGCGCGAGCGTGATCGGCCGCTGACGCGGAAAGTCGGACAGCAACGCGCGGGTGAGCTCGAGCGTGGCCCGCTCGGGCTGATCGGGGTCGCCGGAGTGGACCTCGAGCTGGGCTCGCACGCGCAGCATGGTACGACCGACGGGGCCCAAACCGAAGAGGCCCACCTCACTCGTCGGAGACGACCTCGATCAGCTCATCCAGATCGACCGGCTTCTCGAGGAAGCGATCGACCAGCCCCGGGCTCAGGAAGGTGTTGAGGTCGAACTGCGAGCTGCCCGAGACGAGGATCCGCTCGCAGTCGGGGTAGCGCTCGCGCACGCGCTCGAGCAGCCACGCGCCGTTTTGCCCGACCATGTTGAAGTCGACGATCACCACGTCGTAGATGGTGCCTTCGTCCTGCTCGAGCTTCTGCATGTGCTCGAGCGCAGCCTCGGCCCCGAGCGCGACCTTGACGTGGGCGTAGTCCTGGATCACCCGCATCAAACCCTTGAGCACGTCGATGTCGTCATCGACCACGAGAACTCGCTTGCGTCCTGTCTGGTCCAAGGCGAAGTACCTCGGCCGCGAGTATACGCCACTCGCTGCTCGCCCACGCCGACGATCGATCGCGACGGAGTCACCGCCGGCGTTTCGCGCGACCGTCTCGTCCGCTGCTCACTCGCCGTCCAGCGAGCATCGCTCGCCCGACGCGGTGCGACAGTCGCCCGTCAAGAACAGCTTCCAGTCCGCGATCGGCGAGTCAGCGCCGGTGTCGAGGCGGCTGGTCAACCAGTAGAGCCGCTGGATCTCGCGCTGGTCGGGCCCATGCTCGGCGTCGGCGAAGCGCTGCTGCAAATACGAGGGTGGGATGGACTGGCTGTACAAGCGCACGGTCACGCGCGTGATCTGTTGCGCCTGCGCGGGCGCGAGCACGAAGCGGTAGCGCAGCACATCTCGACCGGCGCGCGCGGGATCGCTGTAGTCGGGATCGGCGAACGACGGCAGGTGGCGCAGCTCCTCGGCCATCAGCCGCACGAACGGCGATGGGTCGCGCTCGAACACGGCGATGTCGAAGCCCTTCGGACGCAGGCGGTTGTCCTTGACCGGCACGGCCCGGCGCAGAAACGAGGTCGTCAACACGCCGTCCGAGTCCTCGACCAGCTCTTGATAGATCTGCACCTGATCCTCGCGCTCGATCAGCTGGTAGTGCGGCTGAAAGTCGGTCGAGTCCGGGCGGCCGTACTCGGTCGGCAGGACCGCGTCACCGGTGCCCTCGACGATCACGCCGAGCGCGTTGGTGCGGCCCGACGCCCACAACAGCGCGCCGTCCTGACCCTCGACCACGAGCTCGATGAACACCCGCCGAAAGCCGACGCCCGACGGTAGGAAGTGGCCGACCAAGTTCTCGACCGTGACCTCGGCCTCGACCTCGCCGCGCTCGGGCGCGATCGTCAGCGCGCTCAGCTCGATCGTCGCGGTCTGCTCGCGCGCGAGCTCGACGATCGAGTTGGCCCCGGTCACCAGCGCCGGCGTGGTGCCGGGCAGGATCGAGCCCATGTAGTCGATCTGCCGGACACCCAGCAGCAGCGGGAATTGCTGGAACATCTGATTCAGGAACAGGTTGAGCCCGTGCAGCGAGTGGCGAGCGAAGCGATCGTGCCGCGTGAGCTCGATCTCCGCGTCGGGCAAGCGGTGCGTGGTCGGGGCGTACTCGCTGCTCTCGATGTTGGCGATCTCGATGTTGGTCAACGGCTGATCGTGCAGGTGGGTCGGCATGTGGCAGTCCTGGCAGCTGCGAAACTCGGGCTTGCCGACCTGCGCGAACACGCTGTTTTGCCACTCGAAGTAGGTGCTCTGCTCATAGCTGTGCGTGAGCTTCTGGCCGTCGATGATGCCGACCACCAGCGGATCACCTTGGTTGTCGAACACCGGCAGCAGGATGTTGTGACAGCTGCCGCACAGCTGCGAGTCGCGGAGCTGGGGGCCGTGCTTGGGCGTGATGCCGAGCGCGTGCTCCATCGGCTTGCGCACGATCGTGTCGTCCTCGTACGGCCCGAAGATCGTGTCGGCCGGGCCGGTCAGGAAGTTGCCGGTGTAGCCGGCCTCCTCACCAAACGTGGCGTCGCTCATGCGGTGGCAGACCGTGCACGAGATCCCGTCACGCGCGAGCGCCCCGTACTTGGCGTCCTCGCCCTGCCACTCGCTCACCTGACTCAGCGCGAACGGCTTGCCAAACGGCACGCCCGGCGGCGGCTCGACGCCAAACAGATCGCTGCAGGTCTCGTTGGGATCGGGGTTGTCGAGCGCGAACTGCCGCTGGCCCATGACCCCATGGCAGTGCAGGCAGGTCGACTCGATGCACGACTTGTGCTCGGGCAGCCGGTTGGTCTCGCTCTGCAGCTGACTGAAGAAGATCGGATCGCGACCGGCGAGGCCCATCGGCGAGGCCCGCCACTCCGCGTAGGGCGAGACGTTGACGTCGCGATGGGTGCGGGGATCGGGGATCAGCATGTTCGGCGTCGCGTCGTTGGAGACCGTGGCGTCGTGACAGCCGATGCACTGATCGGAGCTGAGAAAGGTCGCCGGCCCGTCCGCGTCGGCGTGCCGATGATCGAAGGTCTCGGCCGGAAGCCGCAGATCGAAGGCGTCCTCGAAGCGCGTCGGACCGAGCGCGCCGAAGAACTCGACGAAGCCCGGCGTCGGCTCGGCGCGCGCGTGCGTGAAGCCCCAGTGAGGCTTGCGTGGCTCGGCCGGATGCGCCGCGCCGTGCTCGGCCCCCGACTCGCGCAGATCGGCGGCGTGGCTCGGATCCGGCGCTGCGAAGTGACGAAACCGCAGCCCATCGCCGAGCAGGTTGTCGAGCGAGGCGAAGGTCGCGTGCGACTGCGCCGACGCGTGGCAGTTGACGCAGTACGCTCCAAAGTCGCTGTAGGGCGTGACCACGGTCGCGAGTGCGCCCCACTTGCCGAACAGATCGCCGGTCGGCAGCCAATTCGGGTTGGGCCCGCCGTCCACGAGCGCGAGGTTGTCGAGCTTGGGCACGGCGCTGCGATCGAGGATCGGCGGATTGCCGCCGTCGACCTTGCCGCCCGCCTGCGGATCGAAGTCGGCTGGGTTCGCCCAATACCAGCCGTCGTGACTCTGACCGGCGTGGCGAACCATCACGGTCCACGAGCTCGGCTCCAAGGTCGAAGGGTCCGCGGCGATCTCCATGCACTCGGCCGCGGGATCGATCTTCAGCACCGCCGGATCGATCGCCTGCATCTCCTTGACGATCATCGCACCGTCCGGGATCTCGCCTCGTCGATCGCCGCACAGCCAGCGCACGATCTCCGGCGAGTACCAGATGCGCACGGCCGGGTGCACGCCGTAGCTCTTGCCCTGGCCAAACTCGCCGACGAAGGGCCCGGTCAAGCGCCAGCGTCGATCGGCGAGCCAGCTGCGATACTCGCGATCGTGCAGGAACTGGCGCAGCGCCACGTCGTAGGCGTTCTTGCGCTCGAGCTCGTGAATGCTCGCCGGCGGCGGGAGCTGGGCCGGCTCGCCGAGCGCGGGTAGGTCTGCACAGAAACTCTCGATCTCGGCCGCGCTGACGAGGTCTTCACCGCAGGTCCACGCGCTCGGATCGTCGGCCGGAAACACCGGCAGCGCGGCGAGTGTGGGCTGATTGCGAGGCTCGGGCTCGGGCGCGCGACGACACGCGAGCGTGAACCAGCCGAGCGCGAGCGTGACCCAGCCGAGCGCGAGCGTGACGGAGCCAAGCGCGAGCACCGAGCCGCGACGAGCAATGACGTCGAACATGCGGACCTCCAACGCCTCGATGATATCCTTCACCGATGCGTCGTGCGCTGCTGATCGCCTCGTTGCTCTCGACTCTCGCATGCAAGGGCAGCGACCCCGACCCGCAGGTTGCGGCAGCCGAGCCCGAGGTCGAGCACGAAGCGTCGCCGCTCCCCGTCGCCGATCCGGACCCCGCGCGCGAGCCAGTTCCCACGGCCAGCGATCGCGCGGCCAAGCTCGCCGAAGGGCTCGACCGCGCCGCCTACGAGGCTGATCTGCGCTTCATCGCGGCCGTGCGTCCGCCTGGATCGGCGCACTGGCAAGCGGTGCAAGATCGCTGCGCGGAAACACTGGAGGCGTCGGGCTTCACGGTCTCGCGCGTGACCGGTGACGGCGCGGGCACCAGCGTCGTCGGTCGCAAGCAAGGCAGCGACGCCAAGCTGCCCGCGATCGTGGTCGGGGCCCACTACGATCACGTCGAAGACTGTCCGGGCGCCGACGACAACGCCTCGGGCACCGCGGCAGCGCTGGCCCTCGCACGCACGCTCGGCTCGCACGAGTGGTCCCACACGCTCTACGTCGCCTGCTGGGACGAAGAGGAGACCGGCTTGAACGGCTCGGAGCACTGGGCCAATCAGACCGTCGCTGAGGGCCAAGCGATCGCGCTCTATCTCAACTTCGACGCGATCGGCTACGCCGACGACACGCCCAACAGCCAGACGCTGCCGCCCGGCGCCGAGCTGCTGTTCGCCGAGCAGATCAAATATTTGAAGGCTCGCGAGTTTCGCGGCGACTTCATCGGCGTGCTGGCCGACGACGGCGCGCGCGAGCCCTGTCAGCGCTACCTCGCCCACGCGGCGCGGCTCGGGCTGCCGGCCGTGTTGCTCGAGATCCCCGGCGTGCTCAAGAACGACGCGCTGCTGTCGGAGCTGCGGCGATCCGATCACGCGAGCTTCTGGAAGCACGACATTCCGGCGCTGTTCCTGTCGGACACCGCGAATTATCGGACCGACACCTATCACTGCATGAAGCGCCCGGACACGGTCGAGACGCTGGACCTCGAATTCGCGCTGCAGGTCACGCAGGCCGCCGTGGCCACGGTCGCGGAGCTGCTGTGAGCCGGAGAATCGTGATCGCGCTCGTGCTGCTCACGAGCTGTCGCGCGAGTCCGAGCCGAGCGCCCGAGCAAGCTGCAGAGCCCGAGCTCGCGACCTCGAGCGTCGACCTCGAGCCGAGTGAGGCGATCGTGTACGAGCGACATCCGCTACCACCTCCTCCGCCGCCGCCGCTCGCCTGGGTCTCGATCCACACGCTCGCGGTCAGCCCCCACGAGTTCAGCTCGATGGTCCGCAACCACAACGCCGACGAGAAGGAGCTGAGCCGCTGCGTGCTGCCGCAACACCCGGAGCGAACCACCGACAAGGGCGAGCTGCAGCTCGCCTACGTCATCGGGCCCGTCGCTCGCGTCGTGAGCGTGACGCTCGAGCGCTGCGATTTTTCGGATGCCGAGATCTGCGAGTGCTTCGCCGACCACGTGACGCGCTGGCGCTTTCCACCGCACGTCCAAAACGTCCAGGTCCAGCTGCGCGTGCGTACGCGACCCGGTCGCTGATCGGCAGACCGGCGCGGCGGATCGGCGAGCGTGTATGCTCTGGCCCATGCGCGCCATACCTGCGGTCCTGCTCTCGAGTTCGCTGCTGCTCGCCTGTGCGAACGAGGAGCCTGGCAGCGACACCGATACCAGCGACTCCGGCGATGGCGAGACCGGCGACGAAGCGGCCGAGCAGGGTGACGGCGATGGTGATGGCGATGGCGAAGATCCCTTCGCCGAGGTCTACGAGCAGGGCCTGACCGAGCACCTCGGCACCGTCGATCCGGCCTCGACGATCGAGGACGGTGACAGCACGCATTACCTCTTCGACGCCGCCGACGGCCCGATGTGCCTGCGTGGCGGCGACTACTGGATGTCGGTCCGCCGTGGCTCGCATGACGGCGGCGATCTGGTGATCTTCCAGCAAGGCGGCGGCGCGTGCTGGTCGGACTTGTGCTCCGCGTTCGAGTCGCTCGGCGCACCCGCGGTGCCGAGCACCGGCATGCTCAACCCCAACCTGAGCAACAACGCGTTCGCCGACTGGAACGTGGTCTACCTGCCCTACTGCGACGGCTCGCTGTTCGTCGGCGACGTCGAGATCGACGACGACCAGGACGGCGCGATCGATCGCTTCCACCACGGGCTCATCAACCTCTCGGCCGGCCTCGACGTGGCCAAGCAGCAGTTCCCCGACGCCACGCGCATCGTGCTGGCCGGGGCCTCGGCCGGCAGCTACGGCGTGCATGTCTCCAACATGCTGGTGCGCGCGCTGTGGCCCGAGGCCGAGCTGATCATCGTCGCCGACTCGGGCGTGGGCATCGGGCGGCCGGACAACTTCGAGTTCATCCCCGACTTGCTCGACGAGTGGAACGCCCTGCGCCTGGTGCCCGAGAGCTGCTCGACCTGCGTCACCGATCACATCACCGGGCTGCCCGACTGGCAGCTCGCGCGCGATCCCAACATGCGCTTCGCGGCGATCTCGTCGTATCACGACGCGGTGATCGGCGGCGTGTTCCTGCAGCTCGCCAGCGGCGAGTACCAAGCCGCGCTCACCAGCGAGCTGGCCGAGCTCGCCGCCAACCACCCGGGCCGCTATCACCGGTTCTTGTTCTCGAGCACGCTGCACACCACGATCGGCGCCGACACGCAGAGCGGCGGCGGCTTCGAGGGCCTGACCGCGACCTACGACGGCACGGTCGTGAACGGCACCAGCGTCGCGGACTGGCTGGGCATGCTGGTCGAGGGCGACTCTGCGTTTGGCGATCGCATCGAGTGAAAGCGGGATAAGCTCGCGGCGTGCGAGTACGAGTGATCGCGTGCATGGTCGTCGGGCTCGGGCTCGGGCTCGGCTGCGAGGACAAGAGCTCCACCGAGAAGGCGCCGAGCGTCGAGGCGAAGCCGACGGCGCCGTCCGACGGCGAGCGAGCGCCCGTCGAGTGGAAGGAGCACAGCTCGGAGAAGTGTGGCTTCGCGCTCGCGCTGCCGGGGGCCAAGTTTGGCGGGCAGTTGCCCGTGCCCGACATCATCGACACGATCGGCTTCGAGGGCGCGGACCGGGCCCTGAGCGGCATGTGCCTCGACGAGGATCTGGGCGGCGACGGTGACGAGATCCTCGACGCGCTGGCGGAGGCGCTCCGGTCGGAGTACCCGGGCGGCACCGCCAAGATCGTCGCGATCGAGCACCAGGGCCTGCGCGGGCGCGAGGTCAGCGTGCAGATCCCCGCGGACGAGAAACCTCCGGAGTTCAAGGATGATCCCGGTGACCTCGACGTGCGCATGCGGCTGTTCGTCGTGGGTCGACGGATCTACCAGCTGCAGGCGCTGAGCCTCGGGGGTCTGCGCGACGAGGAGGTCGAGCGCTTCTTCGCGAGCTTTCGCCTACTCGACCGCGCACCGCAGGCGAAGCAAGAGGAGTAGCTACTCCATCGTGCTCTCGTAGTACTCGTCGTCCTCGTCCTCGTCGCCCTCTTCTTCCTCGTCGTAGAGGAGCTCGGCGCGGCGCTGTCCTTCGGTCTCGACCTCGGGCGCGAGCGCGCTCAGCAGGGCGATGCTCTCGGCGCCCAGCTCGTTGTTCGACACGTCGAGACGACGCAGCCGAGGCCAGCGCAGACGAGCGAGCGTGCGGGCCTCGACATCCTGCAGGTCTCCATCCGAGAGGTCGAGGTGCTCGAGCCGCTCACGCCACGGCGCACGCACCAGCCAGTCGAGGTTGTCGGCGGTGCCCGGAACCTGCAGCGATCGCAGCGACGGCAGCTCCAGCTTCTCGAGCATCGGCGCGAAGGTCTGCGTCGTCGATCGCAAGCTGAGCCCAAGGCTCTCGAGCCGCGGGAGCTCGAAGCTGGCCAGCGCGGCGACCTGCTTCGGCCCGATCGCGCCGTGCCAGACCAGGCCACGCAGCGTCGGATGACAGAGCCGCTCGATGCCCACGCTGCGCACGCGCAGCTCGAGGGTCTCGAGGTTGGGCAGCAGCTCGTCGAGCTGTGCCAGGTCACCGAGCTCGCCGGTCGCCTCGGCCGAGCCGACGATCAAACGCCGCAGTAGCGGACGCGGCTGCTCGAGCACCACGCCGAGCAGCGCTCGCAGCTGATCGCGACCCCAGGAGTGCTCGAAGGGCCGCAGCTCGAGCTCGCGCAGCAGCATCGCCGTGCGATTGTCGAGCAGCCATCGCAGCAAGATCGCGCCTTCGTAGGGCTCGGGATCATCGAGCGCCTTGCCGAGCGTCGCCGACTCGATGAAGCCGCCGCGCCAGCCGAGTCGCACGACCGCGTCGAGGTACTCCGCGAGCGGCCCGAACAGCGCCTCGGCGTGCTCGGACAGATAGATGGCCGCCGCACGTTGCAGCGCGAGGTTGTCAGGCTCGAGCGCGACCGCGACCTGACGGGTGATCAACTCGCCGAGCGGATCTCGATGGGCCTGCAGCCAGTCGCCATAGACCAGTCGATGCTCGAGGTTGTCAGGCTCGCGGCGCAGCATCGCCTCGAAGTCCGCGCGCCGAGCCTCGACTGTAGGCTGCGAGGCCCGCTCGCTGCGTGCGTCCCAGACCTCGTGGAGGATGGCATCGAGCTCATCGTCGTCGACGTAGAGATCGCGGACCTCGACCTGCTCCATCAGCCAGTTCGCAAACGCGGCGCCGCGCTCGGGCCTCGCCGGTTGGCGCAGGAGGAAGCTCGACGCCGCCGAGGCGAGCGCCGAGACCCCGCGGCTCGACACGAACTCGATCCCCTCGCGCTCGACGAGCTGCTGCAGGATGCGGATCGCGGCCAGATCCGCTTCGTCGTGCTGGTTCACTCGCTGGTTATAACCGGCCGCAGGGTGCTATTCGTCCTCGCCAAACAGCGAGCCCACGAACAGCTCGACTTGCTCGAACGGCTCGGCGCGCACCCGCTCTTCGCGGTCCGCTGCGAGCACCAGCAAGAAGCCCTCGGCGGTCCATCGATACACGGTCAGCGTCTCTTCGCGTGGGTCGGCGATCCAATAGTGGGGCACGCCACCGCGGTGATAGCCGCGCATCTTCTTGACCAGATCGTTGGCGGCGTTGGACGGCGACAGGATCTCGCACACCCAGTCGGGCCTCACGGTGATCGGAATTTGATCGGAAAGCTCGGGCAGGCGTTCACGGCACCAGCCAACCACGTCGGGCCAGTAGACATCGTGGGTAGCGAACTCGACCTCGACCCCGACGAGGATCCGCCAGCCACCCGGCGCCTCGTCACCGCGGCGCCGATCGTAGGGTCGGCTGATCTGCGCGGCCAAGCTCACCTGCGCGTACGCGTGCGGCCCGCTCGGGGAGGCCTTGCGCACGAGCTCGGCGTCGATGACCTCATGGAAGCGCTCGGCTTCCGGGATCGCGAGCAAGTCGGCCGCGGTGGCCATGACCCGATCCTACCGCCGCGCCAGCGAGACGACCACAGCATCCGCGTCGATCGAGTCCTCGGCGCGGTGCTGCAGCTCTCCCTCGGGATTCACCGCGAGGTTCTCGGCCAGCGTCTCGCTGGTGATCAACCGCCGCAGCTCCTCGCGCTGCAGGGCGGCGAGCAGCTTGCTGTCGCCTGCACACGCGACTGCGAGCTCGATGCGATCGCTGACGTCGAGCTCGGCGCTCTTGCGGAGGTTCTGCACGCGGTTGATCAGCTCGCGCGCCAGGCCCTCGTGCTCGAGCGCCTCGTCGACGTTGGTGTCGAGCAACACCGTGATCCCGCCCGCGCTCTCGGCCACGCGACCGGGCAGCGGCTCGCGGCGGAACACGAGATCGTCGGCGCCGAGCGTGTGGCCGTCGATCTCCACGGTCCCACCCTCGAGCACGCGACGCAGGCTGGCCAAGTCGAGCGCCTCGACGGCCTGGGCGACCGTCTTCATCTGCTTGCCCAGCCGCTTGCCGAGCGTCTTGAAGTTGGCCTTGGCCGAGAGGCTGACCAGCGCGCTGTCGTCCTCGGCCAGCTCGACGTGCTTGACGTTGAGCTCGGCCTCGACGTCGCTGGCGAAGCGACGCACGGCCGCGAGCACCACCGGATCGCGGCTGGCCACCGTCAGGGTCGCGAGTGGCCGACGCACGCCGATTCGCTCGCGCTCGCGCAGCGCCAGCGCGAGCCCGACCACCTGCTGCACGATCTCGACCTGCCGCTCGAGCTGCTTGTCGATCAGCGTCTCGTCGACGACCGGAAAGCGCTGCAGGTGGACCGAGTCGGCGTCCTCACCGACGGCCAGGTCCACGTCGACGATCAGCCGCTGGTACAGGAATTCGCAGAAGAACGGCAGCACCGGCGCCATGCAGTGGGCGATCGTGACGAGCACTCGGTAGAGCGTCGCGTAGGCCTCGTGCTTGTCGCGATCGCCCCCGCTCGCCCCTCGCCAGTACCTCCGCCGGCCGCGGCGGATGTACCAGTTGTTGAGCTCGTCGCACATGCGCAGCCAGGCCGGGACCAGGTTGTCGAGGTTGTAGGCCTCGAACTCGTGGCGCAGCTCGGCGACGAAGCTCTGCACGCGCGAGAGGATCCAGCGATCGAGCTCGGCGCTGGGCCGCAGCTCGAGCGCCTCGCGGCTCGGCGTCCAGCCGTCGGCGCGCGCGTAGGTGACGAGGAAGTTGTAGGCGTTCTGCAGCGGCAGGATCGCCGCCTTGACCATGTCGCGGACGATCAAGCCGTCGACGTCCTTCGGGTCACGACCAAAGCGCATCGGCTCGGCGCGCACGACCGGGCCCGAGATCAGGTAGGCCCGCAGCGCGTCGGCCCCGAACGCCTCGACCACGCCCATCGGGTCCGGATAGTTCTTGAGCCGCTTGGACATCTTCTTGCCGTCGGCGGCGAGGATCAGCCCGTTGACGATGCAGTTGCGAAACGCCGCGCGCCCAAACAGCGCGGTCGAGAGCACGTGCAGCGTGTAGAACCACCCGCGCGTCTGATCGAGGCCCTCGGCGATGAAGTCGGCCGGCAGGTTGTGCTCGACGTACTCCTTCTTGCTCGCGTCGAACGGGTAGTGGTTCTGCGCGTAGGGCATCGAGCCCGACTCGAACCAGCAGTCGAACACCTCGGTGATGCGCCGCATGATCCCACCCGCCGTCTTGCGCGAGGGGAACGTGATGTCGTCGATGCTCTCGCGGTGCAGGTCGGTGATCGATCCGGGCTCGAGCCCAGCGAGCGCCTCGAGCTCGGCGATCGAGCCGACGCAGACCATGTCGTCGGGATCCTGCTCGCAGCGCCAGATCGGCAGGGGCGTGCCCCAGTAGCGGTTGCGGCTCAAGTTCCAGTCCCGCGCCGCCGCCAGCCAATTGCCAAAGCGCCCGCTGCCGACCGACTCCGGCACCCAGTGGATCTTCGCGTTGTTGTCGAGCAGCTGCTCGCGCATGTCCTCGACGCGCATGAACCACGTCGAGATCGCCATGTACAGGAGCGGCTCGTCGGTCCGGTAGCAGTGCGGGTACGGGTGGCGGTAGAC
>DATLLB010001052.1:0-2757 GCA_035538075.1 Enhygromyxa sp. | reverse complement strand
CCTCGCAGCCGCACAGGGTCGCGAGCGCGAGCAGGCCGATTGAAAATTTGGCGCGAAGTTGCTGGGCGATGTCGGTCAGGCTGGTCATGGGGAGGGCTCTTCGAGGACGAAGGAGAGCTCGGCGAGGCGTGCCGCGTAGGCGTTCGGCCACTGTCGGAAGTAGGCTCGCGCGGCGCGAGCGAGGGTGGTGATGCGATGGCTCGTGTCCGAGTCCGCTGCGTCCGGATCGCTGGCCGCCAGGGCCTGCGCGAGCGCTGCTCGGGTGCTGGCCAGCAGGCGATCGCGCTCGATCGGCTGGGCTTGCAGGGCGATGGCGTCGAGATCGACGAGCGCGCGCTCGAGCTCGGCGACGGCGCTCGCGGCCGCGTCGTCGCCCAGCAGCAGTCGCGCGAGCAACAAGCGGCGCTCGGCCTGCTCGAGCCGCACCCACCAGGCGTCGGCGCCCGGCTGCGCGTCGATCGACACGATCAGCGCGCGCAGCTGCTCGATCATCGAGCGCGGATCGTCGGCCGCGAGCGCGAGGTAGGCGTCGAGCATCACCTGGCGATGCGGGTCGTCGAGCTGCTCGCGTGCGGTCGTGAACGCGCGCGCGGCCTCGTCGAGGCGCCCGCGCGCGACCTCGATGCGGCCGCGCTCGAGCTCGCACTCGCCGGTGTAGCGCAGCTCGTCGATCGCACGAAAGCGCGGGCACAGCCGCTCGAACGCGAGCCCGGCCGCCTCGGGATCGGCGGTGTGGAATGCCGCGAGCAGCTGGGCGTCGAGCGTGCGCGGGTGGTCGGGTCCGAGCCGCCGCGCGTAGATGTCGATCATGCGCTGGTGCAGCGCGCTGCGGTCGATCGGGTTGGTCGTCAGCATGCCGAGGTTGGCGAGGCTGACGGCGAGCTCGAGGTGCTGCTCGCCGTAGAGCCGCTCGTTGATGGCCAGCGCGGCCGCGAACGCATCATGAGCGGCCTCGCGATCGCCGGCCGCCGCATGGATGGCGCCGACGTTGTTGAACAGCAACGCGTGGAGCTCGGGATCCTCGCCCGCACGCACGAGCATGGCCTCGGCGATCGGCACGTCGGCGAGCGCGTCCTCGCTGCCGCCGGTCGCGAGCCCACGCACATACAAGCGCCGAATCATCGCCTCGGCGGCCAGCCGATCGAGGTTGTGCTCGATCGCGATCTCCAGCGCGCGGCCCAGCAGCACGCCGACGCCCGAGCGATCGAACTGCAGGATCGAGGCCCGCGCCTCGCCGAGCAGCGCTCGCACGACCAGGCTCGGATGCTCGCGCCGCTCGGCCTCGGCCGCGACCGCCCGGGCGATCTGGATCGACTCCTCCGTGCGCCCGGCGTTGGCGAGCGCCTCGGCCCGGACCAGGCGCGACTCGAGCTCGGCGATCGCCGGCGCGGCGGCGGGATCGAGCGCGAGCTCGTCGATGCCGAGCAAGTAGGTGAGATCCTCGCAGGCGTTCAGCCGCGGGAGCTTGGCGATCATCTGACCGGCGTGCTCGACCACCTCGGCGTCGGCGGTCGCGAGGATGTCGACGGTCTCCGCGAACGCTTGCCGGCTGCGATCGAGGCAGGCCATGCGCGCGTCGAGCAGGGCGTCCGAGTGCTCGCCGCGGGCGTGCTCGCGACAGCCGCGATCGCGCGCGGCTGCCCAGTCGTCGGCGTACTCGTCGAGCGCGTCGGTGATGCGCCGGGCCAGCGCCGACGCGTAGGGTCGATCGGTCGCGAGCATCGCCGCTTCGATACGCGCGGCACGATCGTGATCCCAGACCGAGGCGATCGCTGCCGCACCGCCGTCGCAGGTTGGAGCGGAGGGCGGCGTCTGGGCCTTGGCCACGAGCACGCCGAGCAACGCCGCGCAGGCGGCCGTGGCCAAGCTGCCGATCCAGCGCCGACGCGTGCGCTGGGGCGCCCTGCCCAGCTCGTCGCTCAGCGCTCGCATCGACGGCGGTCGGTCCTTGGGATCGGGCGCGAGCCCACGCATGACCAGCGCGTGCAGCCAGGTCGGCACCGCGCTGCCGCTCGGCACGGGCGCGACGTGGCCGGCGACGATCCGGCCCTGCAGCTCGTGGAAGCTCTCGGACATGAACGGGTGGACGTTGTAGAGCGCCTCGTAGAGCGCGACCGAGAGCGAGAAGATGTCGGAGGCCGGGCTCAGCTCGAAGCCGAGGAATTGCTCGCGCGACATGTAGGCCGGGGTCCCGACCCGCTCGCCGGTCTTGGTCAGCGGACCGCCGATGCGGTTGAGCGAGGACGACGACGAGGTCTCCATCAGCGCGAGCGAGCTCTCGATCAGCTCCTCGTTGCCGGCCGCCGCGAGCCCGAGGTCGAGCACGCGCACGCGCCCGTCGTTGCCGATCAGGACGTTGCTGGGCTTGACGTCGCGGTGCACGAGCCCGGCCTCGTGCACCGCCGCGAGCCCGTCGGCGACCTGCCGAAAGACCGCGACGATCTGCGGCCACTCGGGTCGTTGCTGCCGCAGCCACTCGCGCAAGGTCGGGCCCTCGACGAACTCCATGGCCACGAACAGCTGCTCGCCCACGGTCCCAACCTCGTGCACGGTGATCACGTTGGGATGCGTGACGCGGGCCATCGCCTGGGCCTCACGCAGCAGTCGCTCGCGGCGGCGGCCGTCGACGTCCCACACGTGCTCGTGCAGCACCTTGATGGCGATCCGGCGATCGAGGATCTCGTCGTAGGCCGCGTACACGACCCCCATGCCGCCGGCGCCGAGCCGACGCAGCAGCGGATAGCGGCCGATCGAGCG
>DATLLB010001051.1:0-3437 GCA_035538075.1 Enhygromyxa sp. | reverse complement strand
GATGTGGGTCGGATCGGCGGTGATCAGCGCGACCATCTCGCTGCGGATCTCCTTGGCCGCGACCGGCTCGAGGTAGCGAAACGAGAGATCGGCGAGCTCGCGGCGGATCCAGTCGATGCCGAGCAAGCGGGCCAGCGGCGCGTAGATGTCGGCCGTCTCCTGGGCGATGCGCCGCTGACTGGTCGGCGTCATCGCGTCGAGCGTGCGCATGTTGTCGACCCGATCGCAGAGCTTGACCAGCAGCACCCGGATGTCGCGGCTCATGGCCACGAGCAGCTTGCGAAAGCTCTCCGCCTGGTTCTCGCGGCGCGACAGATACGGGATCTTGCCGAGCTTGGTCACGCCGTCGACCAGCAGCGCGATCTCGCGACCGAAGCGCTCGGTCAGCTCGAACACGGTCAGCTCGGAGTCCTCGATCGTGTCGTGGAGGATGCCCGCGACCACGCTCGGCGCGTCGAGCCCGAGCATCGCCAGCATTCGGGCGACCCGCAGCGGGTGCACGAGATAAGGATCGCCGCTCTTGCGCATCTGCCCGGCGTGGCACGACTCGGCCAGCTCGAACGCCTGCCGGACCAGCTCGAGCGCCTCGGGCCCGAGCCGCTTGCGAACTTCGTCGGCGAGGTTCTGATACTCGCGGCTGAGCAGCACCTCGGCCGCGCCCTCGCCCACATCGGGATCGAACGCCGGCAAGAAGCCCTCGCCAAGCTCGGTGTCGACGGGCTCGACGGCGAGGACTTCTTCATGCCGTCGAGCGGGACTTGGATCGTGCTCGGCTTCGCCTGCGCGCGCTCCGACACCCTCGCTCACGCTTGGGCCCAAGCTCCGACTCGCGGGCTGCCCCTCCGTCACCAGGGCAACTCCTCCTGACCCTCGAGCAATTGCTGCGCGACCGCAGCCTGCCGCTGGCGGCGATGGAGGGCCGCCACGTAGACCGCTCGCAGCGCGTCGTAGGCCTTGTCGAAGTCGTCGTTCACGATCAAATAGTCGTATTCATCGTAGTGCGCGAGCTCCGAGCGAGCCACTTTTAGCCGCTGTGCGATCACGTCGTCCGCGTCGGTCGCCCGTCGGCGGAGCCGACGCTCGAGCTCGCGCAGCGACGGCGGCAAGATGAACACCAGGACCACCTCGTCGCGAAAGCGATTGCGGAGCTGACGTCCGCCCTGAAAGTCGATGTCGAAGAGCAAGTCGCGGCCTTGCTCGAGCGCAGTCGAGACCTGCCGCGCCGCGGTCCCGTACATGTTGCCGTGGACCATGGCGTACTCGGCGAACTCGTCGTTCGCGGCCATCTCCTGGAAGCGCTCGGGCGTGACGAAGTGGTACTCGACGCCGTCAGTCTCGCCGGGCCGCGGCTTGCGAGTGGTGTAGCTGACCGAGAAGCCGAGCCTGGGGAACTCCTGGCGAAGTCGATTGCAGAGCGTGGTCTTGCCGGCGCCCGAGGGCGAGCTGACCACCAACAACAGACCGCGGAAGCGCTCACTCGACATTCTGAACCTGCTCGCGAATCCGCTCGATGATGCCCTTGGCCTCGATGACCGCCGCGCTGCCGGCGTGGCTGGTGATCTTACTCCCGATCGTCGTCACCTCGCGCAGCAATTCCTGGCTGAGGAAATCCAGCGTCTTGCCCTGCCCCACCTCGGCGGGCGCGCCGAGCAGCGCGCGGGCTTGATCGAGGTGACTGGCGATTCGCGCGAGCTCCTCGCTCACGTCACCGCGGACGACCAACAGCGCGAGCTCCTGGGCGACGCGCTCGCGATCGATCGCGCCTGCGGCCGCGCGAGCGAGCAGCGCGTCGCAGCGCTCGAGCAATTGATCGTGCAGCCGCTCACGCTCGCCGACCAAGCTCTGCTCGGCCCGACGGACCACGCCCTCGAGCTGGTCGAGCAGGTTGGCCAGCGTCGTCGCGAGCGACTGACCCTCGGCCTCGCGCATGCCGATCAGCCGCGCGAGCGCTTCGTCGAGCAGCTCGGCGAGGAACGGCGGCGCGAGCTCGAGCGGCTCGATCGCGGCCGCCTTCGAGTTGCCGGTCGAGATCAAAAACCGCAATAAATCCAGCGAGGTAGGATGCGAGACTTGAAAGCTCGCCTGATACGCCGCGTCGGCCAGGGTCGCGAGCGCAGCGAGCGTGGGCTCGATCTGCGATCGATCGATCCCGATCGCCATCAACGGATCGGCCGCGACCTCGCCCGCGCCCTCGGTGCGGATCGAGATGTCGACGCGACCGCGACCGAGCCGGCCCTCGATCGCGCGCTTGAGCTCATGCTCGACGGCCACGCCGAACGGCTGCCGGAGCTTGAGCTCGAGAAAGCGCGAGTTGACCGAGCGAAGCTCGACACGAACTCGAACACCACGCTCGGGCCACGATCGATCCGCGACCCCGAAGCCGGTCATGCTGCGGATCGGCATGGGGGCATAGCGTGCTGGTTTTGTGGGTCAGGAGCAAGAAGACCGACCGCTGGTACCTTCCACCAGCCATGACCGATCCGCAGTCCGCACGCTCGCGCTTCCCGGACACGCCGCGAGGTCGCTACGCCGACCGGGTCGGCGGGCGCTGCCCCGTCCACGGCTCCCCGCTCGAGGTCAGCCCCGGCTATCGCATTCGCATGGACTTGTTGCCCAGCCACGCCTTCGAGCAGCTCCAGATGGCCAACCCGTTTTGCCTCGATCTCGGCGAGTCCTTCGAGCCGCACCCGAGCAGCGACCTCGTCACCGTGATCTGGTGCGCGGCGTGCCAAGCCGCGGCCGAGCGCTGACGGCGATCGCTCGACACGACGACGCCGACGAGCCAACTCGTCGGCGTCCGCGATCGCAACAAAGGTCAATGCAAGACGAAGAAGAGCTAGTCGCCGAAGATGGCGTCGACGCGCTCGGCCGCAAGCTCGACGCGGTACTCGGCGTCGAACTTGGCGAGCATGCGCTCGATCTCGTCGCAGCGCGGCTCGGTCCGATCCGGCACCAGCAGCTCATTCGCGTACTGGTCGAGATTGTTGGGGGTCAGAAGAGAAATCAGAAGGATCACGCTGGTCATCATGGTCGTTACCTCGTTCGCGCCGCTCGCGATCGCAGAGATCGCAAGACGACGGTTGGGGCCACGCGCGTGCTCGCAGGCCAGCCAAAGCTGGATGGGTGGGTCGTCCCGACCTGACGGACGCGAGCGCGGTCTCGCTGCACCTCGCTTTTACGAGCGGGTCGGCACGTCCGAAAGAAATCGGCAAGTTTCTAAGCTCGCCCCCCCCAGGGGCGAGTCAGTGCTTGGACCCGCTCACCGGTCTGAAAGGGCGCCCCGCAACTCAATGCCAGCTGATCGTCGGGCACACGTGCGCCTGCGTGGTGCCACCGACAGGCAGATCGGCCGGTGCGCTGGGGGGCTGTAGTGGATGAGGCGTCGCATACGGCGAGCTAATCCCCCCCGCCCCAGTCGATGGCACCGGGGCTCAGTG
>DATLLB010001050.1:0-6736 GCA_035538075.1 Enhygromyxa sp. | reverse complement strand
GCGCACGAGCCGGCGGCGCTCGCTGATCAGGTCGAGGTGTTTCGAGCGGCGTGGGTGGCCCTCCAATCACTGGAAAGGCGCCTCGCCCAGCGCTACGCTGTCGCGGTCATGTCGATCGTCGCGCCGAACATCGTCGAGCAGGGGATCTCCGAGTTGCGCGAACGAGGCGAGCTCGACGAAGGCCGTTGGGAGCTGTTCTCGGAGAGCGAGCGCAAGGGACATAGCTTTCATCGAGGCCGCGAGGAGGGGCGTGCAGAAGGCCGCGAGGAGGGGCGTGTAGAAGGTCGTGAGGAGGGGCGTGTAGAAGGCCGCGAAGAAGGTCGGCGCGAGCAACTCCGGCGCTCGGTGGTCGACGTCCTCGAGCTCCGCGGCTTCACCCTCTCGCAGGCGCAGCGCGAGCGCATCGCCTCGTGTGAGTCGGTCGAGACCCTCGAGCGCTGGTACGAGGCCGGCAAGACGGCCGCCGCCAATCAGAGCCTGGATCAGCTGCTCGCTACCGTTTGATCGCCGCATCGGCCCAACTGCTACCCTGGGCCAATGAAGCTTCGGCCCAGCCACGAGCTTGCGATCGCAGCCGCTGCGCGAGTGAGTTGTTGCGCGACTTTGGTGGCGACCGCAGGCTGCCCGCGATCGAGCGCGACGCCTGACGCCGATTCACCCGCGAGCGCCAACGCTGACGCGGGCGTAGTCGTGGCCGAACCGGATCCCTACGTCAGCGATCCGCAGCTGGATCCCAGCACCCGCGAAGCGCCCATTAGCGAGGAACGCTTGGCGCTCGAGCAGTGCCAATCGCACGTCGTGCATGCAGCCGCAGACGGCACGCTCGACGCCGCCCAAGACACCTGCTGCCGCACGATGGCCGATCACTACTTCAACGGCCGCGACCCCGAGAGCGCCGACCCGACGGAGATCGATCGCTCCGAGAAGGATCGGGAGCTATGGATGCAGGTCGCCGGCCCGTGCTGCGATCTGATCGGCTTCGAGGTCGCCGCGTGCACGCCGTGGGGCCCACCGATGCCACCCGGCGCGGTGGCTTCTCGCTCGGGCCCAGCACGGCCGCTCGACCTCCGCCGACGCGCCCGTGCATCGCAACCCCGCGGGCTCGCGCGCGCACGCATCGAGCCACGCGTGCGGGCGATGGCGATCGCCACCTGGCGCGCGCGCATGGTCAACGAGCACGGCTCGGCGCCGGTGTTCGAGGGGCTCGTCGAGCAGCTCGAAGGGCTGGTCGCGGCGGGAATGCTCGATCGTCGCGAGCTCGAGCACGCGCGATGCTTCCCCGAAGAAGAGCGACACCACGGCGTGTTGTGTGGTGCGGTGGTCGAGGCGCTCGGCGGTTCGGCGGAGGCGACGGCGTTGCCCGAGCGCGAGTTCCCGCGCCACGCCGACGCCGGCAGCCCGCTCGAGGCGGGCCTCCGCAACTTGCTGAGCATCTGCTGCCTGAGCGAGACCGTCGCCGTCGCGCTGATCGCCGCCGAGCGAGCAGACATGCCCGAGGGTCCGCTGCGCGAGCTGCTGACGAAGATCTGGGCGGACGAGTGCGGCCACGCCAGGTTCGGCTGGCGGATCCTCGCTGACCTGCTCGCGCGCGTCGACGCGGCGACGATCGAGCGACTCGGCACCTACCTGTGCGTGGCGTTCGGCGAGCTCGAGCGGCACGAGCTCGCTCACCTCCCGATCGTCGACGCGCTGCCGGCCGAAGCCCCCGTCTACGGCCTCTGCGACGGCGCCGAGGCACGCACGCTGTTTCGCGCGACGGTCGAGCGCGTGATCATCCCGGGCCTCGAAGCACGCGGGCTCCCGGCCCGCACTGCTTGGGCAACCCGAGCGAGCGCCTGAACGAACCATGGTCGATCTGCTGATCGAGGCCCTATTGCTCGGAGTCCACACGCTCGGCGGCGGCGTGTGGGTCGGGGCCATGGTGTTCTCGATCTTCGTGCTGCACCCGCGCGCCGAGCAGTACTTCCAGCGCAACGCCGACTTCGAGTCGTTCATCTTCACCGTCGTCCACGGCGCGCGCTGGAAGGTGTTCTCCGGGGTGGTCGCGATCCTGATCTCGGGCATCGGCCTCAGCCTGTGGCCCGGTCATGCGATCGTTGCGGGTGACCACGTGTGGCTGGCCCTCTACGCGCTCAAGCTCGCGCTGTTCTGCGTGAGCGCAGGCTTGTTCGTGTACGTGTCGTGGGTGCTGTGGCCCAAGCGGGCGTTCGCAACCGCGGACGAACTGCCGGCGATCAAGGCCCACTTCATGCGCGTCGGCGTGATCATGGTCGTCGCCAACGCGCTCAACATCGGGCTCGGGATCGCGGCCCACGTCTGGCGCGGACGTTAGCTAGCCGAGCCGCCGCTCGAGCGCAGGCGCGAGCACTCGGGCCACGCGATCGCACCGATCCGCCAGCGCGTGCATCTCCTCGAACGGCAGCCAGCGCTCGACCAACAGATCCCGCCGCACCTCGAGCGAGAGCACCTGACCGGGATGGCTGACCGCCCACGCGTGGCCGAGCGTGCTCGGGTGCAGGAAGTAGGTGTCGTTGGCCTTCGCCTCGAAGCCGGCCTCGGCGAACGCGGCGAGCAGCTCGGCCTCGATCCCTGGCGGCGCGAGCTCGCGACCATCGCCGTCGCGCGTGAGCAGATCGATCTCGGCGCGCAGCGGCCAGCTGTCGTGGCGCTCGGGCGCGCAGGCCCAGCGCAGGTTGTCGACGATGCGCTCGTCGACGGCCTCGATGCCGAGCGAGCGCGGCCCGTAGGTGTGGGGCACCAGCGCGAGACCACCCGCGCCGCAAACCACCGCGAACGCCCGCCGCGCGACGTCGGCGTAACGCCCATGCAACTCGAGCAGCAGCGCGCGATCGGACTCGTCGCAGACGTAGCTCGGGATCCCGGGGGTCAGCGCGCCTTCAGCCAGTCGGCCGCCGGAGTAGTCGGCGCGCCGGTTGCAATCGACGAAGGTGCGCGGAATCAGGCTGCGCACCAGCAACACGGATCGCTGCGGCGCCGCGGCGATCAGTGCCTCGGCCGTCGCTCGCCCGTAGGCCCACGCGGCCACGTCGGTGTTGACGTGGAAGAACACGTGCAGATCGGCAGGCAGCTCGCCATGCAGGCGCGCGCGCAGCCGATCGTAGTGCGCACGTTCATCGGCGCCGTGGGGCACCTCGACGAGCAGGTCAGGCGCAGCCTCGGGGCTCGCGTATGGACCGCGAAGCAGCTCGACGTGGGCGACGTCCTCGACCGAGGCGGGCAGGGCGACCGACATGACCGGGTTGTACCGAAACCCAACGCAGAGAACAGCTGAGCAGTCGCCGCTTCCTCCACTTTGGGATGGGCCGTTCTGATAGCCTGGAGTCAGAGGAGCCCATGAACCGTACGCCGATGCTCGTTCTCGCCGGGGGCAAGGGGTCTCGCCTCGCGCCGCTCACCTGTCACCGGGCCAAGCCGGCGGTGCCGTTCGCCGGGCGCTACCGGATCGTCGACTTCGTGCTCTCGAACGTCGTCAACTCCGGCTACCGCCGCGTCTACGTGCTGACGCAGTTCATGGCCACGAGCCTGATCAAGCACATCAGCCGCAACTGGCACCTGACCGGCATTCAGGAGTTCATCGAGATCGTGCCCGCGCAGATGCGAATGGGCCCGTATTGGTACAAGGGCACGGCCGACGCGGTCTGGCAGAACGTCAACCTGCTGCACGAGTCCCGCGCGCCGCATGTCGGCATCTTCTCGGGCGACCACATCTACAAATTCGCGATCGAGCAGATGCAGGAGGTCCACGAGGCCACCGGCGCCGACCTGACGATCGCCGGCTGGCCGGTGCCGATCGGCGAGGCCCACCAGTTCGGCGTGATGGAGATCGACGCGACCGGGCGCCTGGTCGGCTTTCAAGAGAAGCCCAAGCAGCCCAAGCCGATGCCCGGCGATCCCAGCCGCGCGCTGGTCAGCATGGGCAATTACTTCTTCCGTCGTGACGCGCTGATCGACGTGCTCACGATCGACGCCGAGACCGAGAATTCCTCGCACGACTTCGGCAAGGACGTGATCCCGCGATTGCTCCGCGAAGGTGCGCACATTCAGGTCTACGACTTCGGCACCAACAAGGTCCCCGGCGAGCGCGACGGCACGGTCCCGTACTGGCGCGACGTCGGCACGATCGAGAGCTACTTCGCGGCCAACATGGAGGTCCGCAGCTCGCTGCCGGCGGTCAACCTCTACAATCGGCAATGGCGAATTCGCACGGCCCAGCGCGACTATCCGCCCGCGCGTCTGGTCCGACATTCGCCCAATCACGCGCTGACCTCCGCGATCGATTCGCTGGTGTGCGAGGGCGCGATCGTGTCGAGCACGATGCTCGATCGCGTGATGCTCGGCTACGACTCGTTCGTGCACCCCGAGTGTCACATCGAGGACAGCGTGGTGCTGTCGGGCTGTGACATCGGTGAGGGCGCGCGACTCAAGCGGGTGCTGTTCGACAAGAACTGCACGATCGAGGCCGGCACCGAGATCGGCTGGGACCTCGAGGCCGACCGCGAGCGGTTCCCGTTCGTCAGCGAGTCGGGGATCGTGGTGCTGCCCAAGGGCACCGTGGTGCCGCGGACCGGTCCGATTCGGCTGGCCTTCGACATGGCCGAGCTGATGCGCCGCGATCCCGACACCAAGCAGATCATGGCCGCGTTCGAGGGCCGCTACGACGTCACCGATCGCTCGCGGCACAGCCATCAATCTTCGGGTCCCCGCTACAAGCGGTAGCTCATCATGCGAATCCTTCACGTCTCCAGCGAGTGTGCTCCGTGGGCGAAGACCGGTGGCCTGGGTGATGTGGTCGGGGCCTTGCCCGACGCGCTGTGCCGGGCCGAGCCGGGGATTCAGGCCGCCGCGGTGCTTCCGTACTATCGCGCGGCCAAGACCGCGCTGGCCAAGCGCAACCTGACGCCGGTCGACACCGGGATCGTCGCGGACGTGAACCTCGGCGCGAGCACGGCTCGGGTTCGATTCTTGCGCCTCGATCGGCCCAACCACGCGCCGACGCTGTTCGCCGCCAACGATCCCGCGTTCGATCGCGAGGGCCTCTACGGCTATGAAGACGACGCGCTGCGCTTCATCCTGCTGTGCAAGGCGGCGGTCGGCGTCGGCGCCAAGCTGCTCGGCGGCGCGCCGGACATCATCCATGCGCACGACTGGCACGCGGCGTTGACCCCCGGGTTGGTCGCGACCAACGCCCGCGTGCTGCTGCCTCGCACGCGCACGGTCTTGACCCTGCACAACCTCGCGTACCAGGGCCTGTGCTCGAAGGACACGCTGCCGATCACTGGGCTGCCATGGGACGTGTTCAACCTCGACGCGTTCGAGTGGTACGACCACGTGAACCTGCTCAAGGGCGGCATCGCGTGCGCCGACGCGGTCACGACCGTGAGCCCGACCTACGCGCGCGAGATCAAGACGCCTGAGTTTGGCGCCAACTTGGACGGCTTTCTGCGGCGCCACCGAATCTTCGGGATCCTCAACGGCATCGACACCGAGGAGTGGGATCCGACCAGCGATCCCAACCTCGCTGCGCACTACGACGTCGAGCGTCTCGACGACAAGCGCAAGGTTCGGGCCGATCTGCTGCGCATCTGCGATTGGCCCGATCTGCCCGACGTGCCGGTGTTCGGCGTGGTCAGCCGCATGACCGCGCAAAAGGGGCTCGACTTGGTCGCCGCGCTGGTCTCGGAGCTCTACGACATGCCTGCGCGGCTGGTCGTGCTCGGGACCGGGCAGCCCGATCTGCAGGACGCGTTTCGCCTGGCGGCCCGCCACTACACCTGGAACGTGCGCACGCAGATCGCCTTCGATGCGCCGCTGTCCCACAAGATCATCGCCGGTTGCGACGCCTTGCTGGTGCCGAGTCGCTTCGAGCCGTGCGGGCTCACGCAGATGTATGCGATGCGCTGCGGGACCGTGCCGGTCGTGCATGCGACCGGTGGGCTGGTCGATACGGTCACCGATCCCGGCGACGCTGCGCTCGCGCGCGGCGAGGGGACCGGCTTCGCGTTCGAGCACCCGACCGCCGTCGGCCTGCGCTGGGCGATGAAGCGAGCCGTGCAGATGTTCCGCAAGCAGCCCGAGGGCTGGCGCGCGATTCAGCGGGCCGGCATGCAGCGCGACTGGAGCTGGACGCGCTCGGCCGGGCACTACCTCGAGCTCTACCGGGCGCTGCATCGCTAATAGCCGAAGCCGAGCTTGCGTCGCAGCATCCACGCGGTGGCGATCAGTACGGGCAGCCCGGTCAGCAGGTTGAGCCCCGCGAGCGTCCACACGCCGACGCCGTCCCCGAGCGCGTGAAACAGGCCCTGCACGCCCCAGTGGTTGGCGAACGGCGATTGCGTCCACAGCCACGTGTCGGGCAGCACGAAGCCGAGGATCGGCAAGCTCGTCCAGATCGGCAGCAGCCCCTTCATCACCGCGACCGCGCCGAGCTGATCCTTGGCCAGCACGCCGACCAGCAAGCCGAGGCTGACTGCGAACGGCACGCTGGCGACGACGGCCGCGAGCACCGACAGCCAGTCGAGATCGACGCCGAGCGGCAGCGCGACCGCAGGCACCGACAAGGCCGCGGCGAGCAGCGTCGCGAGCAGCAGCTTGGCGCCGAGGTACTCGCCGAAGCGCAGCGGCGAGACGTCGAGCGCGACGTGAATCTTGGTGATCTTCTCCTCGAGGATCGCAAAGCCGATCCTCGAGCAGGCGAGCGAAGCGGCCGAGTCATCGC
>DATLLB010001049.1:0-8446 GCA_035538075.1 Enhygromyxa sp. | reverse complement strand
GCCCCGCCGGGCCACGGAATCGACCAGATCGTCAATTCGAGCGGGTCGGCGTCGTGGTAGTAGCCGTTGAGCACACAGCGAAACGAGACCTCCTCGCCGAAGGGATCGATCTCGTCCTCGTTCTCTACAGTGACTGCATTGGCGAGTGAGTCGCTCTCGTCGGCCTCGGTGTCGCAGCCGGTGAGCACGGACGCGGCGAGCACGAGCGATGCGCAGGCGTAGTGGATCAAGCGTGAAATGGACATCGCTGGTTGGGTACCGGGAGGTGGCCGATCGGATTAAGAAACCTGCGTGGCGCCAGATGCGCGATTTCGGCCAGCCGGGACCGGACCTAGGAGGGTGGCAGCCGCAGCCGGCTCGGCAGTTGCTGACGTATGAGCCGACCGACCTTCCTGAAGTAGCCCCTCTCGCCCATGAAAGGAGTCTCTCCGTGGGTGAAGCCGGCGAGGTCCGTGATGTTCAATTGGCACTGCTTGGGCAGCGCCGAAGCAGCACCCACAGCACCCATTGCAAGACTTTGATTGGCCCACAAGTACGGGCCCGTTAGCGCATAATCCAAAAGCGAGTGCCACAGCGTGATGCTGTAGTTCGCAGAATTCAGTTGGGCATAAACATCTTTGACCAGGGGGAACTCTCGATCGCGTAAATAGGCATTGGCACGGACGGCCGGTTGCATGGTCCACCAATCTCCAATTGAAAACCGAGCGCCTTCGGAAGCTTCGTCCAGTGGCCCGCCTTCCTCCGCCATGATGTTGATCATGTCGGACCACGCGTAGCTGCCGAGTGAATGGGTCACGACAAATGGGCGTGTTTCCGCGGTTCGCCCGGTCGGATCGAGCATTTTCGTGACGAACGGCTCCATGAACGCGGACAGTTCGCGAGCACGACGCTCCAGTTCGAGCCAGAGGACCCCCCAGAGAATTGCACCCGAAGCGGAAGCTATGCTACTTCCGCCGAGGACCCCCGAGAGCCCGTCGATGATGAGGTCCTGGTCTTGCCTTTGTAGTTCAGTGTCCCAGCTGACGAATAGGAGTTCGAGTTGATCGGAATGGTTGCCGGATCGAAAAATTCGTGCTTGCTCTTCGAAGTGGGCAACAAATATTTCGAGCGCTTCCTCCCACTCTTTCCCAGCGAGCGCATAATCCAATCCATGGACGAAGAGTAGCGGGGTTTTGCCCCTGGGGCGCTGGTAGGAATCGGCGAAAACTTGGTCCACACTGGGCTTGTCGCCTCGCCATAGTGCATCGTGCGGGTTGTTCAGCCGCCACATCTTGGCGCGGGCTGCTCGTCGAATTGGCCGGCCTGGCTCGGCCTCGAGAATTTCGTAAACCTCTTGAATCAGCGGATATGGTATGGTATCGGTTGCGATATTCATAAAGTCATTGGAGACCTCAATGACGCGGTCTTTGGCGGTGTCTGCGACCGTGGCTAGACCGGAGACACACTGTCGAGCCGCCTCTCCGAGGCCTTGCGCACAGTCGATGACTTGGTCAACAACGTCTTTCAGCGTGTCAAATAATGCTTCGCCAGCGCCGGTCACCGCTTTGCCCAGGTCCGCTCCGAATTTCAGCCCCGCCTCCTCAAGCGGGCTGAGGTCGAGCGGAACTATTTGAGTTGACGGCACAAGCGTCACTCGCCCGGAGGGCTTCCAGCCGTGGCACGACACCCCGAATCGTGCCTCGGTAGCCGCGACTGCTGTTTCGGCAGCGCCATCGCGGTCGGTGCTACATGGAACCGCGTCTCTGACGGTCTTTTTGCTTTGGTCCATCTTCTAATGTCCTGTTAATCATCATTTATGATGAGATGAGCCAGAGTGGGTGTCCACGGACGGCCTTCAGCGCACAGAGCAGCGGTTGAGGCCCAGTGTTTTGATGTAGGGACCGGGCGGGTTGCGCTGGACCGGCGCCCCGAGATGTGACAGCGCGATTGGCGAACTCCGGGGCAATGCACAAGTATACGAGTGGAGACCTACGCGATCGCATGACCACATCTCGATCTGCGGCGCCGCACGCAAGTAGACGCTTCCGCAGAAGCCTCCGCCTCGATCATCGCTCGGCGCCCGGCCGTTCTTATGCTGGTCAGTGATCGCGCTCGTCGAGGCTCAGCCGGCAGGGATTCAGAGGGCAGACCACACGATCGTGCCCGCGCGATCGACATACGCCATCCCCTTCGTCGATTGCACGATCGCAAGCCCATCGCTGAAGGGGTGGGCATACGCGAAGGCAGGCTCGATCACGAACTCGCCCGTCGCGTCGATGTATCCGTAGACCGCGTCGGTAAAGAGACCGACCTTGGCGAAGGCCTGCGCGCGCTCGGGGTCGATCGGGACTCCGACGAGACATAGGGCCTCGGAGAAATACACGTCGGCTCGATCCGGAATGCGCCGGTCTCGTAGTCGACGGCCGCCGCAGCGAGCCCTCGGAGAACGGACCGAGCTGGCGCAGCGTCGGCTCGACGACGCGGCCGGTGCGATCGATCAGACCGTGACCGGCCGTCGTCTGGATGGGAAAGAGCGTCGGCATGCGCGACGCACTATAGCGGCTGTCATGACGGGAGCCGCAGCTCGATCAGCTGGTTGTTCCCCCAGCTGGTCACGAACACGCGCAGCGGCTCGCCCTTGCCCAGCGCGAGCCCGACGATGCGCTTGGTGTCGGGAATCTGCGTGGTGTACCGCCGGCCGGCGACGAGATCGATCACGGTGACGCTCGATCCATCGAAGTTGGCGACGGCGACCCAGCGGCCGTCGTCGCTAAGCGCGAACGAGCGTGGGTTGTCGCCGACGTGGGTCTCGCCGAGGGTGCGGCCGTCGTGGGTGTCGTGCCAGCGTAGGCGATCGTCGCCGCTGCAGGTGACGAACAGGGCGTCGTCGGGGGCGAGCACGGCGTGACGCGGAAACTGGCAGGTGGGGATCTGCCATTCGCTCTGCTCGACCGGAAATACGTGGACGACGTGGGACCACATGGCGTCGACGAACAATGTGCCGTCGCGGCGCATGGCCATGCCGCGCGGGCGCAGGCCGGTCGGGTGGTGCTCGATGACCTCGTTGCTGTGGGCGTCGACGACGGTGACGTTGGCCGAGCCCCAGTTGGCCACGTAGACGCGCGCATTGTCGGGCGAGACGGTGATCACCTTGGGATAGCGACCGACCTCGACCTCGTCGAGCACGTCGAGGGTGATCGGATCGATGACCTCCAGAATGTCGCGCGAGAAGTTGGACACGTACGCGCGCGAGCCATCATGGGCGAAGGCGGTCTCGACGGCGTTGCCCTCGAACTCGATCATGCCGAGCTGGGCGAGCGTGGCCGTGTCGTAGACGTAGACGTTCTTGCGGCCCGAGTAGCCGAAGTTGCACACCCACAGCTGCGCGCCGTCGGGGCTGATCGCGACCGACTTGGGCAGCGCGCCCGTCTTCGCGCGCGCGGCCACGGTCAGCGCGAGGCTGTCGTCGTCGACGAAGATCGACGCGCGCGGCGGAAAGGCGATCGGCACGAGCGGGACCGGATCGGGCAGCTTCGGGCTGATCTGGTTTGGGCTCTGGACAGCGCTGATCGGCGGCGGCTCTGGAGGCGGGACCGGCTCCGTCGAGGCGCAGGCGCTCGCGCCAAGCAACATCGCGGCCAGCTTCCGGGTGGGCGCTGAACGTGCGATCATGCGTCGCCGATGACCCGTCGCGTGCATGTTTGGATCCTCGCATTGGCCGTTTGCGGCTGCCAATTACCGGAGTCGAACGGCGCGAAGCCGAGCGGTGCGTCGATGATCGGATCGACTCCGACCTCGCAGTCGCTGGCGAAGCTGCCCAAGAAGACCTCGTCGAGGGACACGAAGCCGCTCGTCAAACCAGGCGAAGCGACGGCGCCGAAGGGCGAGGAGACGGGCGCGCTCGTGGGGCTTCGCGCGGCGCATGACGAAGCGCGCGCGGCTGTGGGCGTGGCTCCGCTCGAGTGGTCGACGTCGCTCGGCGCTCACGCGCAAGAATGGGCCAACCATCTGGCCGCCAACAATTGCCAGCTCGCGCATCGGCCCAATTCGAGCTACGGCGAGAACCTCTACTGGACGAGCTCGGCTGCGACCGCCAAGCAGGTGGTCGCCGCCTGGACGGGCGAGAGCGCCAGCTATGACGCCGCCACGCACACGTGCGCGAGCGGCCAGGTCTGCGGCCACTACACGCAGGTGGTCTGGTCGAGCACGACCAAGCTCGGCTGCGGGATGGCCAGCTGCGGCGCGCAGCAGGTGTGGGTCTGCAACTACGACCCGCGGGGCAACTACGCCGGACAGCAGCCGTTCTGATGCCCGCGCGACGACCGATGCTCGCGGTGATCGGCTCGAGCGGGGCGATCGATGCGGCGATCGAGCGAGCCGCCGAGTCGCTCGGACAGATGGCGATCGAGGCCGGCTTTCGGCTCATCCACGGCGGGCGCGATGGCGTGATGGAGGCGGCCTCGCGCGGGGCTCGATCGGCGGCCAACTGGCGCGATGGCGACGTGATCGGGATCTTGCCCGGCTATGATCGCAGCGACGCCAATCCGCATGTGGATGTGGTGATCCCGACCGGCCTCGGGATCGCGCGCAACGTGGTGGTGGTTGCGAGCGCCGACGTGGTCGTGGCGCTCGCCGGCGGCTCGGGGACGCTCAGCGAGATCGCGATCGCGTGGCAGCTGGGCAAGCCGGTGATCGGACTCGATCTGGGGCTCGGGGCGGCGGGCGGTTGGGGCGAGCGCGCGGCCGGGGTTGCGATCGATGATCGCCGCGGCGACGAGGTTCGACGGGCGCGCTCGGTGGCGGAGGCGATCGAGCTGGCGAAGGCGGCGCTCGAATAGCGAGTGCGACGAATCGGGCCCGGGCCCGATTCGTGCATCTCGCGGCAATCGATGATCAAGCACATTCTCACCACCACCCTCGTTCTCTCGACGCTGGCGCTCGGCGGTTGCCAGAAGGATCGAGAGGATGACCTGAATCAGCCGGCGAACATCGAGCCGCCCGTGCTGCCGCAGTCGGAGGCCGCGCGCGAGCAGCCCGGCGAGCAGGCTCAGGCTGCTGCGGGCACCGAGATGATCGACATTCTGGTCTGGCCCGCGGTCACGGTCGTCGGCGTCGAATTCGAGTGCCCAACGATCGACGTGCACTTCGCCACCGACTCGGCCGAGCTCGACGCCGCCGATCAGCAGTCGCTCGACGAGGTCGCCGCGTGCCTGAAAGGCACGAAGCAAAAGGAGCAGGTGCAGATCACCGCGAGCACCGATCCGCGTGGATCCGAGCGCTACAACGAGCAGCTGAGCCACAGGCGCGCCGAGGCCGTCGCTCAATACCTGCGCCAGCAGGGCGTGAAGGAGAGCAGCTTCGAGATTCGCGCCCGCGGCGAGCAGGGAGCGGTGGAAGGCATCCCCACGCTGTGGCCGCTGCAGCGCGAGGCGGTCGTGCAGCCCGTGACGCCCTGAATGCGATCAGTTCGAGTACTGCAGCGCGACTCGGCTACCGTGTCTCCATGCCGCCGCGCTTCCGCCCGCGTCCCTTCGAGTGGGTCCTGCTGGTGTTTGGGCTAGTCCTGATCACCCGCTACGCGTGGGTGATGGACGACGCGTTCATCTACGCACGCTACGCCGACAACGCAATCCTCATGAAGCTCGGCCTCGTCTACAACCAGGGCGAGTACGTCGAGGGCTTCAGCTCGCCATTCTGGATGCTGTGGCTGCTGCTGTGGCGCGCGCTCGGGTTGAGCTACTGGACCATATTTTTGGGCAGCGGCTACCTCGGCTTCGTGATCATGTGGTGGGCGCTGGTGCGGCTCGACCTCGCGCTGGCGCCCGGCGATCCGCCGAACCGAGAGCGGATCAATTTCCCGCTCGCGTTCCTGGCGGTGAGCTATCCGGTCACCGCGTGGTTCACCGCGGGCATGGAGACCTCGATCATCCAGACGTGCGCGGCCGGCTATGCGCTGTTTCTGGTCGATCCAAAGTCTCGACCGGCGCAGGTGCTGGTCGGGCTCGCGCCGTTCGTGCGACCCGAGCTCGCGGCACCGTTCGTGATCGTGATCCTCTACAGCTGGATCCGCACTCGTCGCGCGCCGACCCTGGCGCTCGCGCTCGGGATCGGGCTCAACCTCGCGTGGCTCGGGTTTCGCGTCTACTACTACGCCGATCTGCTGCCCAACACATTTTATCTCAAGGACGACAGTGACACGCCGCAAGGGCTCCGCTACCTGGTCAATGCATTTCATAGCTACTACATCGAGGTGATCCTCGCCGGCGTCGCGCTGCTCTCGTGGGCGGCGGCGCGGCGCGGCGACGCGGCGGAGCAGGCCAAGCTCGGGCCCCGCATGATGATGTGGGTGGCGAGCCTGCCGGTGATTCTCTATGTGGTGCGGATCGGCGGCGACGCGATCCATTATCGCTATCTCGCGTTCCCGTTTTGCCTGTGCGTGTGCAGCAGCGCGGGCGTGGTCGAGGCCTGGTGGACGGCCAAGCCGCGCAAGCTGGCGTTTCACCGCTACGCGACCGCGTTCGCAGGCGTGGTCGCGGCGGTGAGCTTCAGCCTGCAGCCGCCGCAGCGCGATCAAAGTCGGCATGCGATCGTCGAGGCCGGCGATCCGCACAAGGTCGACGAGATCAGCGATCCCGGCCGGCACCGTCGCCGCGAGCACCTGCGCATCGCGGCCCAGGATGATCCGCACCGCGAGGCCAAGCTCGCGGTCGGCGAGCAGCCCGAGTCGTTCGAATACCGCGACACGGTCGTGCTGAGCTGGTGTGCGAAGGCCTACGTCGAGTACGACCACCGCGTGGTCCATCGCTATGGTCTCACCGATCCATTCCTGGCCCGCATGACGGTGGACGAGCTGCCGGGCGATCGCCCGCGGCACAGCCTGGGCGTGACCCATCACGCCGACGACGTCGCGCGCATCGTCGACCGGGCGGACGATCTCGGCAGCCCGGGGCCCGGGATGATGCGGGCGGCGGCGAGCGGCGACTACGGCGGTGTCTGGGTCGAGGAGAACCTCGAGACGCTGGAGACCATCGAGCGCAAGACGTTCAACGATCACGAGCTGGCCGAGAACCTGGCGCTCGCGTTCGACTCGGCCGAGCGCATCGAAGTTGCACAGTGATATCGTTGGTGCGTGCGACGATCCTGGCTGTTCGTTGGCTTCGCGCTGTTGCTGCTGCTCGCGATCTGGCGGAGCGCCAGCTCGGCGCCGCTGCATGAGGCGGAGCGTGAGCCCTACCTCGACGAGCTCGAGCGGCTCGCAGAGCTGCCCGCGGCGAGCCCCGAGCCCGCGGCATCGCGGACGATCGAGCAGCTGCGCGAGCAGATCGCGGTGATCCTCGAGCGCGAGGGCGTGCCCGGGGTCGGCATCGCGCTTGTCGATCGTGAGCGGGTGATCTGGGCTGGGGGCGTGGGTGTGGCGGATCTCGAGAGCGGGCGACCGGTGACCGCCGACACGCAATTTCGGGCGGCCTCGATCACCAAGAGCTTGGTCGCGCTCGGGGTCATGCGGCTGGTCGAGCAGGGTCGGATCGATCTCGGGCAGCCGCTGCGCGAGTGGATGCCGGAGATCGCGTTCTACAATCACTGGGAGGACTCGCCGATCACGCTCGCGCATGCGCTCGAGCACACGACCGGGTTCGACGACATGCGCTTCAACGAGTGGTACGGCGACGAGCAGGGCTCGCCGCGCGATGCCTTGGCGATCAATCCGCGCTCTCGGGTGGCGCGCTGGCGTCCGGGCAGCCGAATGTCGTACTCGAACCCGGGCTTCACGATCGCCGGTCATGCGATCGAGCTGGCCACGGGCGAGCGGTGGGATGCGTACCTCGAGCGCGAAGTCTTGGCGCCGCTGGGCATGCATACGGCTCGGTTTCGGCGTGATCCCAATTATGTCGATCGACTCGCGATTGGCCATCCGCGTCCGGGGCAGGCGGCCGTGTTTCGGCCGATCGCCCACGCGCCGGCCGGCTCGCTGCTGGTCTCGCCCGCGGAGCTGGGCAACCTGGTGCGGTTTTGGCTGGCCCGCGGCGAGCTCGACGGGGCGCCGATCGTCGGCGTTGCGAGCCTCGAACGAATCGAGCGGACCGAGACGCTGCTCTATCGGAGCACCGACACCAATTATGGGCTCGGCAATTACGGCGATGTCGTGCACCCGGTGCGCGCGCGTGGGCACGACGGCGGGCTGCCGGGGTTCTTGTCCAGCTATCGCTACTTCCCGGAGATCGGCGTCGGCTATGTCATGCTGCTCAATGCGTCACATTCATCTCGCGCGTACGCGGAGATTCGCGCGCTGCTGTTCGCCCATCTGACGCAGGGTCGGACGCTGCCGGAGCCGCCCTCGGCGACGCCCGATCCCGAGGCGATCGCGGCGGCGGTCGGCTATTACGGATTTGCCAGCCCGCGCAATCAGCTGTGGGGCTTCCTCGCCCGTGCGACGGTCGGCTTGCGGGTGCGGCCGGATCCGCGTGGG
>DATLLB010001048.1:0-4293 GCA_035538075.1 Enhygromyxa sp. | reverse complement strand
TGGAATTGCTGCTGCTCGAGGGCGACACGCAGACGCTGATCGCCAGCGACGATCGAGCGCCGTGGCGATTTGCGGGCGCCAGCTTTCCGGCCGGCGCGTGGCAGCTGCAAGCGCGCGCCGTCGATTGGTGGGGCAACGCTGGGAGCTCGGCGATCGTGCAGATCTTCGTGGGCTTGCAGCCGCCCGGTGACGAGGGTGACGGCGGGAGCGACGACGACGACAGCAGCATGGAGTCGAGCGATTCGAGCGACGCAGGCGATGGCGGCGCCCGAGCAGCCGGCGATGCGGGTGGATGTCGATTCACGGGGCCGCACGAGCCGATCGTCGCGCTCACGTCCGCGCTGGCGCTGCTGCTGCTGGGTTGGCGACGTAAACTCGCCAGCAACCCGCATGCATGAAATCAGCTTCAACCCGGGCACCAACCCCGCCTGGATGTTGACCGAGGTCCGCGAGAGTCACATACACGGGCTCGGATTGTTCGCCCGAGTGGCGATCCCCAAAGGCACGGTGTGGTGGCATGGTCGCCGTGAGGACGTGATGCTGCTCGAGAAGCTGCAGTACGAGACGCTCGCGCGATCGGAGCGATCGACGCTGATCGAGCAGACACTCGAGGCCATTTTGATGTATTCCTACTATACGCGGGAATCGGACGCGCTGATTGTGTGCCTCGACAATTCGCGCTTCGTGAACCATTCGATCGCGGCCAATTCCGGCGCCCTCCCGAGCGCCGACCCGCTGTCGTCCGTGGCCTTGCGCGACATCGCGGCCGGTGAAGAGATTGTGGAGAACTACCTGGATTACGCCCGCTGTCCGTGGGCGGACCTGCGCTGGGAATTCGTGCAATCGGATTGACGTGGCGGGACCTGCGTCGCTCGGGTATGCTCGGGCGCCATGGAATTACGCCGTCTTGCTTCGTTGGGGGCCGCCATCACCTTCGCCGTCGTCGGCGTGAGCGCGTGCGCGGGCGATGATCCGCGCGGTGAGGACGGGAGCTCGGAGACCGGCGGCGACGGGGATGGCGATCCTACCGGCGATGGCGATGGCGATGGCGATCCTACCGGCGATGGCGATCCGACGGGTGACGGTGACCCGACCGGCGATGGTGACCCGACTGGCGACGGCGACGGCGATCCGACCGGCGATGGCGACGGCGATGGCGATCCGCTCGAGATCTGCGACTCGCCGCTCTCGCTCTACGACACCTCGTCGCCGACCGCGGTGATCGGCGACGGCACGCCCGGCAGCTGTACCGGCGACATGCTGACGGCCGCAGCCTCGGCCGGCGGCGTGATCACGTTCGACTGCGGGCCGGATCCGGTGACCATCACGCTGTCCGAGACGATCGTGTTGCCGATCGACACCGACACGGTCATCGACGGCGAGGGGCTGATCACGCTCGACGGTGGCGGGGCCGTTCGGCACTTCTTCTTCGAGCACCCCGACTGGATGAACAACCCGACCAAGCTCGTGCTGCAGCGGATCTCGCTGGTCAACGGGCTCGCGCCCGCGGGCGAGCTGTTCCCTCAGGATCCGCAGAACCCCGAGTGCGCGTGGGGCTACAAGGAGGGCTCGGGCGGGGCCGTGTACATGCGCAACGGGGTGCTGCACGTGATCGACTCGCGCTTCGAGGGCAACATGGCCGCGCTGCTCGGGCCCGACGTCGGCGGAGGAGCCATCTACGTGCTCGGCGTGCCCGAGATGATGACCTCGGGCACCAGCTTCATCGGCAACCGGGCGGCCAACGGCGGCGCGATCGGGATGCTGTTCGCCAATCCGCAGATCTACAATTCGACGTTCGAGGACAACACCGCCGAGGGCATCGGGCAGAACTACGTCGAGCCGGGCTGCCCGAATTTCAATCATGACGAGCAAGGCGGCGCGGGTGGCAACAGCGGCGCGGTGTACTTCGACGGGCTCAACGACGAGGGGCTCGTCTATGTGATCTGCGGCTCGGTGTTTCGCAACAATCGCGCCAACGAGCTGGCCGGCGCGTTGTTTCGCACGCCCAACGCGGGCCAGCGCGAGATGAGCCTCGATCGCTGCCTGTTCGACAGCAACACCGCGCGGCTGGGCGGGGTGTCGTTCATCAAGGACAACCTCGTCACGGTGCGCGCGTCCACGTTCATGAACAACCGCAGCGGCGTCAACGTGGCCGGCGAGGAGCTCGGCGGTCCGCTCGGCGGGCTGTGGATCAACAATGGCAGCATCGAGCTCGAGAACAGCACGTTCTACGAGAATCAGCCGAGCGGGCTCGATGTCGAGGGGCCGGGTGGGTCGGTCGTCAATGCCACGTTCGTGAACAGTCGGCCGGGTGGGACCTTCACGATCGACAACAGCTTGTTCGTCGATACGCAGTGCAATTCCAGCTTTACCGGGGCCAACAACGTGCAGTGGCCGGACGGCGGGAGTGCGTGCGTCAACGGGGTCGCGTTCGCGGATCCACAGCTCGCGACGATCGGGGACAACGGCGGGCCCACGCCCACGGCCATGCCGGGCGCTGTCGCAGCGGTTGCAAGCGTGGGGATGAACTGTCCGGCCGTCGATCAGCGCGGAGAGCCGCGCGACACGAACAGCTGCGCGACCGGGGCCGTCGAGCCCTGAGTCACAGCGCTTCGTCCCGCCAGCGACGCATGTCGGCCAAGCGCTGCGCGTGCGTGGCTTCGTCGGCCTGCAGCCGCTCGATCGCGCGGTCGACCGACGCTCGCGCCTCGTCGCGCTCGCCTGCGGCGAGCAGCATCTCCGCCATCGCCCAGTCGTACTCGCTCTGCTCCTCCGCGCTGGGCTCGAAGCCGGTGAGCGCCTCGGCTTCGGCGAGCCGGGCGAGGGCGGCCTCGGGTCGACCGAGCGCCAGCTCGACGCGGCTGAGCTCGATCAACGTGGAGAACTCGTAGGGCACGTTGGCCTGCTCGGGTCGACGCAGCAGCTCGAGGGCGACCTGCAGATGCTCGCGCGCATGCTGGTGCTCGCCCCTGCTGCTGCGGACCTCCGCGAGGATGTTGTGCATGATGATCATCTCGCCGTGCTCCGGCCCGCGCTGCGCCAGCACGATCGCGTGGGCACGCTCGGCCTCGGCGAGCGCCTCGTCGAGCAGGCCGAGGTCGCGATAGATGTTGGCGAGGTTGGCCCGCGTGTGACCGACGTAGAGGTTGTCGGGCCCGACCTCGCGCTCGCGGATCGCCAGCGCGCGCTCGACCACCTCGCGCGCGTCCTGGGCCCGACCGGCCCGCTGGTACGCGGCGCCGAGGTTGACCAGCACATCGGAGACGTCGAGGTGATCGTCGCCATGCCGCGCGCGGGCCAGGCTCAGGTGCGCGCTGAAGCTGACGATCGCGTCTTCGTAGCGACCGAGCGCCATGGCGTAGAGCGCCTTGATGTTGTGCGCGCGCTCGAGTCGGCCATTGTTGGCGCCGAGCGTGGCGGTCCACAGCGCGATCGCACGATCGACGTGCGGGAGCCCGTCGGCGTGACGGCCCATGCGATAGAGCGCGCTCGCGACCGCATGCTCGGCGTCGGCGGTCAGCAGCCGCGGCTCGGGCTCGGCTTGCTTGGCGTGCTCGAGCGCGCGCTCGGCCGCGGCCAGCGAGGGCTGCCACTTGCCGTCGAGGTGTTGCACGCGAGCGCGCGTCAGCTCGACGCGGCTCAGCAGCGCGGGCGGAGATCCGAGTCGCTTGGTCAGCGCCTCGGCCACGCCGATCAGGCGCAGGCTCTCACGCGCTCGTGGCTCCCACTCGGTGCCGTAGTTGGCCTGCGCGAGCAGGGCCTCGATCGCGAGCCGATCATCGCCGCTGGCGATCGCCCGCTCGGCGGCCTCGGTCAGCGCCTGCTCGGAGGCCTCGAACTCGCGGCGTTGGCCGAGCGCGTCGCCTCGCAGCCGCAGCAGCTCGGTCTGCAGCGGATCCCACCCGGCCGCGGCCAGCTCGGGCTCGAGCGTGTCGAGCCGGGCCTCGACTCGATCCGACTGACCAGCGGCGAGCAGAGCACCGATCTGGTCGAGCTCGGCGGCGAGTCGATCGACCTCGGCCCGCTTCGCAGCGTCGCTCGGCAGCGGCACGCCGCCGAGCACCTGCTCGCGCTCGCAGGCGCTCGGCGTGCCGACGTTGTCGAGGCTCGAGAGCGCGTCGAGCAGGAGCTCGCCGTCGGCCTCGCGCAGGAGCTCGACCAGCGCGTGCATGCGTCGGCGGTGCCGCTCGAGGCAGGCCATGCGGCGATCGAACATGTCGACCGACTGCTCGCCGCGGATCTGCGTGGCCTCGCAGGTGTCGCGCCACTGGCCGCGCCAATCGTCGGCCCAGC
>DATLLB010001047.1:0-3365 GCA_035538075.1 Enhygromyxa sp. | reverse complement strand
GGGGCTCGATCTCGACGAGGACGACGAGGCCCCGGTCCAGGCTCGCTCGGCGAGCAAGCGTGCGAGCTCGGCTGCGAGCAAGGCTGCGGATGCAGCTCCGACCAAGCCGGTCACCAAGGCCTCGGGCACGATCGACATCCCGGGCGGCAAGCCCAAGCGGGACATCGCTCGCTACGTCGTCTACGGGGTGCTCGGGCTCGCGGTGCTCGTCGTCGGTGGTGGCTACGTGGCGATGGAGATGGGCCTGCTCGAGCCCGAGCCACCGCCGCCGCACGCCCAGCAGAACAAGCCGAACGACGAGACGCCAACGCCGACGCCCTCGACGGACGAGCCGACCGAGCGCTCCGAGGAGCTGCTCGCCAGGCTCGATCTCGACACGCCGGCCGCGTACGTGCAGGTGCTGACCTTGGCCGCCGATGCTGGCGACGCGGTCGCCGAAGCCGAGGCCGCGTTGCTGCTGCACTTCCGCTTTGGGCCCGATCCGGAGCGCCTGGCCAGGGCCGGGCAGTTGCTCGCCGGTCGTGAGGGCGCGACGCAGCCGTTCGTGCGTCGGGTGATCGGTCTCGGGCTGCTGGCGGCCGATCGGCACGAGGACGCGCTCGCCTACTTCGACGCCGAGGAGCCGCGCAGCCAGCTGTACCGCGCGTGGGCGCTGCTCGGGCTGGAGCGCGTCGAAGAGGCGCGCAAGGCCGCCGAAGCGGTGACGGCCGTGCGCGCCAACGATCGCGGGGCTCAGCTCGCGGTGCTGCATGCTCGCTTCGCCGCCAACCCGATCGACGGAATCGCGGCCATGCGTCAGGCAGCCGCGGCCGCGTCCAACCACCTCGCGCTGCACGAAGCGCTGATGAACGCCGTGCACTCGCAAGGTCGACTCGGCGAGGCGGCCTCGATCGGACGCAAGCTCGATCTCGGAGCCGCCAGCGCGGCGCACAAGGCCGAGATCCTGCGTCGTCGGGCCGGAGTCGCGGCCGCGCAGGGCCAGCTCGGCGAGGCCATGCGGCTGCTCGAGCAGGCGCTCGAGAGCGACCCGAGCTCGTTGGCCGCCAAGCTCGCTCGCATCGAGCTGTGGCTGCACAACCGCGACTTCGTCACGCTGCGCACCGAGGTCGACGTGTTGACCCGCGAGCACCCCACGGATCCCGAGGTGCTCAAGCTGGCCGCGCGCGTGGATCTCGAGGCCGGTCGGGCCGACGACGCTCGCACCTGGCTCACCCAGCTCGGCGAGCTGGCGAGCACGGATCCCGAGGTCCACGACATCCTCGGCCAGGCGCACGCGTACGCCAACGAGGTCGCGCAAGCGCGGGCGGCCTTCGCCGAGTCGCGCAAGCTCGATCCGCTGTACTGGTGGGCGACCGTGCACGAGGCCGATCTGCTGGTCCGTGATCTGCAACCCGACGCAGCGCTGAAATTGTTGACCGAGCAACAGGCGGCGCTGACCGAGCAGGACGCCAAGTCCAGCAGTCGCGGTCGTCGAGCGCTGGCGGCCCTCGCTCGCCATCGAGCGGTGGTGCATCGCGGCAGCGGTCAGCTCGAGCAGGCGTTGACCGCAGCCGAGGAGGCGATCGCCACCGATGCGTCGGACAACGACGCGCTGCTGTTGCGCGCGCAGCTGCTCGGTGAGCTCGGCCAACGCAGCGCGCACGAAGAGGCGCTGACCGAGCTGCACGAGCGGACCGGCGGCTACCCGGGCCTGACCGAGCCGCTCGGCAAGGTGCTGCTGCGCAAGAACAAGCTCGCCGAGCTCGAGGCGCTGATCGGCGAGCAGCTCGACAGCGAAGACGCGTCGCGCGAGATCCTGCTGACCGGCGCCGCGCTGCGGCTCGCCCAGGAGCAGGCCGAGCAGGCCAGGAAGCTGGCGCAGCGGGTGCTCGATCGCGATCCGACCGACGGTCGCGCGCACCTGCTGCTCGGCCGCGCGATGCTGCTCGAAGGCGAGTACGCGCGTGCGCTCGACGAGATCCAGAGCGCTCAGACGCGCGAGGGCGATCCCGAGGTCGAGCTGTGGCTCGGGCAGGCGCTCGAGTACAACGCCCGCGCCGACGAAGCCCGCGGTCACTACACGCGCGCGCTCGAGCTCGATCCGCACAACCTCGAGGCCGCCGCGCTGCTCGGCCGGCTGTTCGCGTACGAAGGTGCGTCACGCAAGGCGATCGAGCTGCTCCAGCCGGTCGTCGACGCGACCAACGACTACCCCTACGCGTGGTTGGCGATCGGCCTAGCGCAGCGCGACCTCAACCAGCGCGTGGCCGCGGTCGCCAGCTTTCAAAAGGCGCAGCAGTTCGATCCGAGCCTGTTCGAGGCCTACTACCAAGAGGGTCGGATCCACAACGATCAGAATCAGCACAGCGCCGCGGTCAAGGCTCTGCAGGCCGGCGTCGACAAGGCCCTCGAGAACGCGCAGGAGCACCAGCTGCTCGACGCGTGGCGGCGGCTCGGCGAGAGCTACTACGAGCTCGGCCGGCGCAGCGAGGCCAAGACCGCCCTCGAGGAGTACCTGAAGCTCGCGCCTGCGAGCGCGGCCGGTCGCCGCGAGGTCGAGCGGCTGCTCCGCGATCTGTGACTCGCGTTGGCGCGGCTTCGGGTTTCTGGCATGCTCCCCGGCCCACGGAGGAGTGGCCGAGCGGTTTAAGGCGGCGGACTTGAAATCCGTTGTAGGGGCGACCCTACCGGGGGTTCGAATCCCTTCTCCTCCGACCCGAGCGCCGCGTCCATCTTGGGCGCGGCGCTCGTCTTCTCAGCCGCGCGGATCGATGCGGTTGCGAACTTCGCCGTAGACGAGGTCGCGCACGGCCGACGAGCGCAGGAAGTCCTGCGGGAAGCCGAGGCTGATCTGGCTGATCTCGTCGAGCTTGGCCAGTTGCTCGGCGCTCAAGCTGACGTTGCCAGCGCCGAGCGTGTCGTGGATCTGCTCGACCTTGCGCGCGCCGACGATCGGGATGAAGCGGTAGCCCTGCGCCGAGACCCACGCGGTCGCGACCTGGGCGGAGGTGCAACCGAGCTCGTCGGCGATCGCGTCGACCGTGCGCGCGATGGTCAGCGCGCGCTCGCTGGTGCGGCCGCGCTGCTCGTTGGCTTGCCGACGCAGCGAGTCCGAGCCGTCGCCGCGCGTGTATTTGCCGGTCAGCACGCCAGCCCCGAGCGGCGCCCAGGCGACGACCGAGAGCCCGAACTGAGCGGCCATCGGCAGCAGCTCGCGCTCGGGCGTGCGCTGCAGCAGGCTGTACTCGATCTGCAGGCCCACGAACGAGGTCCAGCCGCGCAGCTCGGCCAGCGTGTTGGCGGCCGAGACCACCCACGCGGGCGTGTCGCTGATGCCGATGTACAAGACCTTGCCGGCGCGCACGAGATCGTCGAGCGCACGCATG
>DATLLB010001046.1:0-6402 GCA_035538075.1 Enhygromyxa sp. | reverse complement strand
CATCACCCAATCGGCGTGGCTGCGAAACGGGATGACCTCGAATTTGCCGTCGTCGGCGCGCGCGTCATCGACGAAGATCCACTCGCCGCCATAGAGAATCGTGCCGTTGACGACGAGGTCGGTGAGCCCGACCCACTCGACGACCTCGCCGTCGACCGTGACCTCGCAGGAGAACAGCGAGCCCATCGGTCCGCCGACCATCGACTTGAACATCTGGCTGAACGCCGCGCCGGCGTAGACGAGCTTGTCGCGGTAGAACTGCTTGACGACCGGCACGTTGGCCACGCGCTCGCGGTCGCGGTTGCGCTGGGCGAGGATCCGGGCCGACAGGCCGAACCCGCAATTGTCGAACCATAGATCGGAGCGCAGCACCTCGCCGTCGGAGAGCGCCTCGATCCGGCCGACGTCGAGCCACTGCTCGCAGCCCTCGGCGATGGTCTTGATGTTCTGCTCGAGCGCGCGCGGCCCCGCGGAGATGCCAAACGAGCGGCCCTGATCGTTGGCGGTGCCCATCGGCAGCATGCCGAGCGGCACATCGATGCCGTAGCGCTCGCGCGCGAGGATGATGCCCTTGGCCGACTCCGCGAAGGTCCCGTCGCCGCCGAGGTACACGACGCGAGCGACGTCCTCACGCTCGAGTCGCTCGGCGAGCCCGACCACGGTGCGGCCCTCGGGCAGCGTGGGGAAGAACTCGGGCTCGAGACCCGCGTCGCTGAGACCGGCCATCGCGCGATCGATCGCTTGTTCGGCCTTGCCGGTCCGGGCCGTCGGGTTGGCGACGAGTAAGGTGGTTCGCGCGCTCATGGCGAATGCGGAAAGATATCAGGCAAACGGCGATCCTCAGACCCGGCGCGACGCTCTCCGCTGCTGCTGTCGTTTGGTCGTGGTTAGCTCACTGGTTTCGCGTGGTGTGTGTGCGATTGCGTGTTCGCAGGGCAAGGGCGGATCTGATAACCCTGCGGGCCATGGCTGATTCGCCGCGTCCTCACTTCCCATCGATCTCGCTGTTCGCCTGCTGCGTGGCGCTGTGCTGGTCCTGCACGAAGCCGGACGACGCGCCTCCGACGGACACGCCGCCCGTGTCGACGCCGGATGTCGAGCAGCCGGCTGCCTTCGCCAATCCCGGCGGGATGTGGATGCCCGCGCAGCTGGGCTCGGGTGGTCACGCGGAGACGCTGCGCGAGCTGGGCCTCGGGTATGACCCGGCGGCGTTGACTCAGCCGACCGAGTTCCCGCTCGGCGCGATCGTCAGCCTCGGTGGTTGCTCGGCTTCGTTCGTGAGCCCGGACGGCCTGCTGATCACCAACCATCACTGCGTGACCCGGGCGCTCGCGCGCAACAGCACCGAGCAGGAGAACCTGATCGACGACGGCTTCCTGGCCAAGACCCGCGCGGACGAGCGCTGGGCCGGGCCCAAGCAGCGCGTGTACGTGACGATCTCGTTCACCGACGTGACCTCGCAGGTGCTCGACGGGCTCGACCAGATCGCCGATCCGCAGGCGCGCTGGCAGGAGATGCAGGATCGCCGCAGCAAGCTGGTCAAGGACTGCGAGGCGGCGAAGACCGACGTGACCTGCAACGTCGCGTCGTACTTCGAGGGCGCGCAGTTCTTCCAGATCGAGCAGCTGCAGCTGCGTGACATTCGGCTGGTGCACGCGCCCGATGCTGGCGTCGGTGTGTTCGGCGGCGAGATCGACAACTGGCGGTGGCCTCGCCACACCGGCGACTACTCGTTCTTCCGCGCGTACGTGGGAGCCGACGGTAAGCCGGCCGATCACGCCGATGACAACGTGCCCTACAAGCCCAAGCACTTCTTGAAGGTCGCAACCGAGGATCTCGATCCCGGCGATCTGGTGATGGTCGCCGGCTATCCGGGTCGGACCTCGCGGCTCAAGACCGCCGACGAAGTCGAGGAGGCGACCACGTGGTTTTATCCGCGCAAGATCGCCAGGTCGGAGCAGTACCTCGCGGCGCTCGAGCAGGCGATCGGCAGCAACGAGACGCTGCGCATCAAGGCCGAGCCGACCGTGCGCGGGCTGTCCAACGGGCTGACCAACGCCAAGGGCATGCTCGACGGGCTCGGCAAGGGCGGGCTCGCGGCCAAGCGCAAGCAGCAGGAGGTCGAGCTGCAGAAGTGGATCGATGCCGACCCGCAGCGCAAGGCCGAGTACGGGACCGTGCTCGCCGACATCGCGGCGCTCAACGCCGAGGGGCGGGCGACTCGTGATCGCGACGAGGCGTTCTTCGAGCTGACGCGGGCGTCGGCTCTGATCGCTCGCGCGCAGATGATCGTGGGCGCCGCCAAGGCGCGCGAGAAGGGTGAGGGCCCGAGCAAGGAGGAGATCGCCGCGAAGCAGATCGGCTTCGAGGAGGATCACAAGAGCTACGCGCGCGAGCTCGATCGTGCGGTCCTGCGCCTGCACTTGCAGCGCGCGGCGCAGCTGCCGGCCGAGCAGCAGCCGGAGGCGCTGCGGCTGTTCGTGAAGGGTGACACCATCGACGACGCGGCGATCGACAAGGCGCTCGACGATCTCTACAAGAAGACCAAGCTCGAGGATCCCAAGCAGGTGATGAAGCTGTACGGCAGCGCGAAGCTGGCCAGCCTGCAGAAGAGCAAGGATCCCTTCATCGCGCTGGCGCTGGCGCTCGAGCCGATGCTGCAGGTCGCCGAGACCGTCGCCAACGAGCGCGCGGGCAAGATGGCCGTGCTGCGTCCGCGCTACATCGCGGCGCTGCGCCAGCTCGCCGAGAGCAAGGGCGAGGTGCTGGCGCCCGACGCCAACTCCACGCTGCGCATCACCTACGGGACCGTGCGTGGGTACAGCTCGAACGGCAACGACTACGAGCCGTTCACGATCGCCAGCCAGATGCTGGCCAAGCACACGGGCGAGGATCCCTTCGATCTGCCCGAGGGCGTGCGCACGGGCATCAGCGCCAAGAACTTCGGGCCCTACGTCGACCCCGAACTCGGCGAGCTGCCGATCGACTTCCTCGCCGATCTCGACATCACCGGCGGCAACTCGGGCTCACCGACGCTCAACGCCCGCGGCGAGCTGATCGGCCTGGTGTTCGACGGCAACTACGAAGCGATGGCTTCGGACTGGGTGTTCATGCCCGACATCACCCGCTCGATCCACGTCGACATCCGCTCGGTGCTGTGGGTGATGGACGCGGTCGATGGCGCCGACCATCTGCTGACCGAGATGGGCGTCACGCCTTCGCTGTGATCGATTTGAGCCAATCTAATCTGATCGGCTCGGATCGATCCCGTTAGGCCCCCTCCGGGGGCCACCACGTGCGGCCGAACACAACGTGCCGATCCGCTTCGCTCGCCAAGCGAGCGAACGGCCGCGAAGCGGCCGCCCGCGGCTCCAACTGAGGCGGCCGCGGGGGGCAAAAAAAACCTGCGTCGGGTGACGCAGGCTCTCTAATTTTTGCCGGTTTGCAGGTGGCCCGACGCATCAGGCCTCTTGCAGGATCAACCAGGCTTCGTCGAATGGCGTGTCGCGATCCTTGACGTTGGTCTTCTTGATCGCGCGCTTGAGTGCGGCCTCGCACTCCTTCTCCGACAGATCCTCTTTCATGTTCATCAGGATCTCGAGGACCGTGTCGTCCTGGACGTTGTAGATCGTCTCGTCGTCCCACATGAACACGCCCTCGAGCTGCTTGGCATAGCCAGCCACCGAGATGTCGTCCTTGCCAGCGATCCGCTTCTCGCGAATGGCTTCCTTCTTCTGTTGGCGGCCGATCTCGCGGGCAATACGTTCTTGATCGGTGCGTTTCATGGAAGTCCTCCTCGTCGGGGTGGTGATTGCGCTCGACTTCGCGAGCGTCGCGGCGGCCCCAACGAGCGCTCGCTCGTCGGGGTGCCGGCCGGCGTCCACAGGGCGCCGGCGTCGACTAGTCGGCCCGGTGCCCCGGGCGTAAAGACCGGTTGCCAACCAGTCGGTGCGCGCAGTGTTTAGGGGGAAGTCGAGTGTCTGTCCAGCACTGCGTGCAGAGCTCGTGCCGTTCGTCGAGCGGCTCTATTCTCGACAGGATGCGCGTACAGATGCGGTGTACGCGTGTGCAACGGATAGGCTACAGCGCGGGCCCAGTGCCGGATCGGACCCAGCGAGATCGTCGCAGATGCACGGGCGACCGATCGCAATTGGACCCACGCTCGATCGCCGCCGGTCGGACACGCGTGCCGGTGTGTCTGTGATTCGTCACACGTACGCGCAGGACGCCCCGGCCGAATGCGCGAGTTTGGCCGATCCTGGTGCCAGTAATTCCCATTGTCTGGATTGCGCAAGCGATACCGAGTAGGGAAAACTGAAACGGTTGTGAGTCCGCCGTCGCCAGGATTTCCGCGCGGGTGACTGCGCGCCGAAGCAGGTGGACAAAAACGGGCAGCGCCGCGAGCGAGGCAGACATGGCCAAGAATCAACTCGAGACCAACGACTCCAGCCTGGATTTCACGAGCGGCGATCGGGAGGACTCCGGCCTCCAGGATCTCCTCTCGGTAGCAGCGAAGCTCAAGGAGACGCCTGAGGACGAGCCCGCGGAAGCGCAGGGCGATGAGTCGGGCGTGATCCTCTTCAAGGCCGGCGATCTCGGCGGCGATGATCCGGCCGACGATCACGACGCGATGTTCGGCAGCTTCGCCGGCGGGCTCGGAGCGGGGTTCGAGATGCCGGCCGATCCGATCACGTCGCCCGATCTCACCCCGCTCGGTGGCGATGGTCGCGTCAGCGAGGCCAGCCCGGCCGAGGTCCGAGCCAAGCCCGAGGAGCCCAAGCGCAGCCCGATGACCGCGATCGCGGTGGTGCTCGGGTTGGGGCTCGCGGCGGCCGGGATCGTGTTCATGACCAACAACGACAAGGAAAAGCCCGCGCAGCAGCAGGTCGCGCAGGCCGAGATGTCGGCGAGCAACGAGGACGCGGCGGTCGGCAAGGCCGAGCTGCCCGTCGAGGAGCCGGCGGGGGCCAGCGCAGGGCAACCGGTCGAGCCGGAGCCGGAGCCCGAGCCCGAGCCGGAGCCGGTGCTCGAGGGCGAGACCGAGGGCGTGTTGGGTGAGGACGCCGGGGGGCTGCTCGCGGCCGACGGCACCGATGCCGCCGATCCGATGGCTCAGAAGGCTGGGTTGCTCGACAGCAACGGCAAGCCGGTCGCGAAGCCCACTGGCAAGTGGGAGCAAGGCAAGGCCAGCAAGCCCGATGATGGTGGTGGAGTGGTCGAGGCCGATCCGGATCCCGACCCCGATCCCGATCCGGTGGTCGAGCCCAAGGAGCCGAAGCCGGAGCCGGTCCCGAGCAAGCCGGCCGGCGGCGGTGGCAATGACGACGAGGTCGACTGCCTGCTCAACCCCGACCTGCCCAAGTGTGGCAACGGTGGCAGCAGCAAGCCCAAGGACGAGCAGGTCCTCGCGCCCAAGCTGCCCGACAGCCTGAGCCAGACGCAGCTGAAGGCGGGCTTCGGCACCGCGAAGTCCAAAGCCAAGGCCTGCGGCTCGAAGTTCGGCGCCGAGGCGGGGACCAAGGTGAAGGTGCACGTGTCGATCGAGGGCTCGACCGGCAAGGTCACCGCGGTCTCTGCTCAGGGCGAGCACGCCGGCACCGACCTCGGCAAGTGCGTCGAGGATGCGGTCAAGGACGCGACCTTCGAGCAGTTCAAGAAGCCCTCCCAGGGCGCCGACTATTCGATGATCATGTAGAAGCCGAATCGCGCCAGCGATCGCCGAAGCAGCTTGAAGGCCCCCTCCGGGGGCCACCACGTGCGGCCGAATACAACGTGCCGGTCCGCTTCGCTCGCGGAGCGAGCGAACGTCCGCGAAGCGGACGCCCGCGGCTCACACTGAGGCGGCCGCCGGGGGGCTAAACGAGCTTGTCCATGACGTCGATCGCGAGCTCGTCGTAGGGATCGATGTCGAGGGCCGCCTGCGCGGCGTCCTGGGCCCCCGCGTGATCGCCCTGCGAGAGCAGCACGGCGCTTCGGTACGCGTGCACCATCGCGAGGGTGGGGTTCATCTCCTCGGCGTAGGCGAGCAGCTCGAGCGCGTGGTCGGCCATGGTCGGGCTCTCGCCGCTGGCCTGGAAGCGGGCCCAGGCGAGCAGCGCGTGGAGCTCGGCGACGTCGAAGCCGTGCTCGTAGGCGGCCTCGAAGTGAGTGATGGCCTCGGCCCAGCGGCGCTCGCCGACCGCAGCCTCGCCGTCGGTGAAGTGCAGGGCGCCCATGGTCGCCGCGTCGGCATCGGCGGTCGCGTCGGCGTCGTAGGCTGGGTCGTCGGACGGCGTGGCGGTCTCGAGGGGAAGATCGATGTCGTCGAGATCCTCGAGGCCGACCAGCTCGTCGGCGGCAGCGAGCTCGCTGGCGGCGAGCGCCCCGTCGAGGTGTGAGTCGAGCGGCGCGTCGAGGGAGTTC